>DASSKX010000156.1:0-5801 GCA_035689925.1 Acidobacteriaceae bacterium | reverse complement strand
GTCTGATCCGATGGGCGACGACTTCGATTACGCCGAAGAGTTCAAGAGCCTCGATCTGCCGGCCGTGAAGAAAGACCTGGCCGCGCTGATGACCGACTCGCAGGACTGGTGGCCGGCGGACTTCGGCCATTACGGGCCGCTTTTTGTTCGCATGGCATGGCACAGCGCCGGCACCTATCGCATCGGCGACGGGCGCGGTGGTGGCGGCCGCGGGCAACAACGCTTTGCCCCGCTGAACAGTTGGCCCGACAACGTCAGCTTGGACAAAGCGCGCCGCCTGCTCTGGCCGATCAAGCAGAAGTACGGCAGAAAGCTTTCCTGGGCCGACCTCATGATCCTCGCTGGCAACGTCGCTCTTGAGTCCATGGGCTTCAAAACCTTTGGCTTCGCGGGGGGCCGTGCCGACGTCTGGGAGCCGGATCAGGACGTGAACTGGGGCACGGAGACTGCGTGGCTCGAGGACAAACGCTATTCCGGCGACCGCGAACTCGAACATCCGCTCGGTGCTGTGCAGATGGGCCTCATCTACGTTAACCCTGAGGGCCCGAACGCCAACCCCGATCCCGTCGCAGCCGCCCGCGACATCCGCGAGACCTTCGCCCGCATGGCCATGAACGATGAAGAAACCGTCGCGCTGATCGCGGGCGGCCACACCTTCGGCAAGACGCACGGCGCCTGCCCCATCTCGCATGTGGGCCGTGAGCCGGAATCCGCCGATATCGTGGAGCAGGGGCTTGGCTGGAAGAACAGCTGTGGTACCGGCAAAGGCGCGGACACCTTCACCAGCGGTCTCGAAGTCATCTGGAGCAACGAGCCGACGAAGTGGAGCAATCACTTCTTCCAAAACCTGTTTGGCTACGAATGGGAGCTGACGAAGAGCCCGGCCGGCGCCAATCAGTGGAAGCCGAAGGGCGACGCAGGCGCCGGGACGGTGCCCGACGCGCATGATCCCTCCAGGCGTCATGCGCCCGCCATGCTGACCACAGATCTTTCCCTGCGCTTCGATCCTATCTACGAGAAGATTTCGCGGCGCTTCCTCGAGCACCCGGATGAATTTGCCGATGCGTTCGCCCGCGCGTGGTTCAAGCTGACACATCGCGACATGGGCCCGCGCTCCCGCTACGTGGGTCCCGAAGTGCCGGCCGAGGAACTCATCTGGCAGGACCCCGTTCCCGCCCTCGATCACGAATTGATCGACGAAAAGGACGTCGCCTCGCTCAAGGCAAAGATTCTCGGCTCTGGCCTTTCTGTGTCCGAGCTGGTTTCCACCGCGTGGGCTTCGGCATCCACCTTCCGCGGCTCCGACAAGCGTGGCGGCGCCAATGGCGCGCGCATTCGCCTCGCTCCGCAGAAGGACTGGAGCGCGAATCAGCCGGAGCAGCTGAATAAAGTGCTGAAGACTCTCGAGAGCATCCAGACTTCGTTCAATAGCGCGCAGAAGGGCGGCAAGAAAGTGTCGCTTGCCGACCTGATCGTGCTGGCAGGTTGCGCTGGCGTCGAACAGGGCGCGAAGAATGCGGGTGTCAGCGTCACGGTTCCCTTCACGCCAGGGCGCACCGACGCCTCCCAGGAGCAGACCGATGTCGACTCCATCGCTGTGCTCGAGCCAGTAGCGGACGGCTTCCGCAACTATCTCAAGGACAAGTACAGCGTGCCCGCCGAGGCGCTGCTGGTCGATAAAGCACAGCTCCTGATGCTGACCGCTCCAGAGACGACCGTGCTGATCGGCGGCATGCGTGTGCTGAACACCAACGCCGGACAGACGAAACACGGCGTCTTCACCAAACGGCCGGAGGCGCTGACCACCGACTTCTTCGTCAACCTGCTCGACATGGGAACGGAGTGGAAGCCGGTGCCGGATGCAGACAATGTCTTCGAGGGCCGCGACCGCAAAACGGGAGAACTGAAGTGGACGGCGACCCGCGTCGACCTGATCTTCGGCTCCAATTCGCAGCTTCGCGCCCTGGCCGAAGTCTACGGAAGCGCGGACGCGCAGGAGAAGTTCGTCCGCGATTTCGCAGCTGCCTGGAACAAAGTGATGAATCTCGATCGCTTTGACATTCCGCGGCCCCGACGCGCAAGCCTGGCAGTCTAACCCCGTGCAACCTCGATCTGGCAGGTGACTGCAATCCGCACCAGGTCGAGGTTGCAGTCGGTCCCGCCGGGACGGACTAGTAGAGCAGCACCGCGACGCGATAGAGCGTGAAATCCCCCTGCCCCATTTGCGGACAGGCGCCGACCGCAGCTCGTGTGTAGTGACGCCCATCGATCTGCCGCTCCATTTGTGACTGTATCTGTTGCAGATCGGGAGCCTGCATCCGAATCATCAGCCGGGCATTTGTGCCCTGGGGCATGCCTTGCTGCATGGAACAGGCCTGTCTGGCACCGCCAGGCGCCAGCGTTGGATCGAGTCCGTCGTCCCGCAACATCGCGCGCACGCGCTGCTCCACATCTCCAGCATGCAGCGTCTGCGAAGCCGCCGCAAAGTCCTCGACCGCGTACAGTTCCCCATTGCGCGTGGCTACGCCTACGCCCAGCGCATTCATCTGCGGGTCGAGAATGTTCCTGCGATGCGGCGTCGAGTGCATCCATGAGGTCTCCACATCGCTCGCGGTGGGAGCCATGGCCACGTTCTCCGCAATCGCATGGAAATGCGCGCCCGCCTGAGCCGCCCGCTCCATCGGCGCCGGCTCGCCCGCGTACTGATGGGAGATGTTTCCCTGGCGCGCCATGAGCGCCGCGTGCCGTTCGGCCGCCCTTGCCAGCGCCGCATTCCACTCCAGCGGCGGCAATCCGCGCGCCTGGCGATCCTGATTCGTCAGATCGAAGATGTGGCGCGCCGCGTTCTCATACTGCGCCCGCGCCGGGATCCAGGCCACGAGCAGACACAGCAGTATCCAGGCAAACTTCCGCATGGGTCGGATCATAAGGAAATTTCCGGATGAATTGTTGCGGACGAACCCCGTCGGTTACGCTGCTTTGCCGGACTCTTCCGGGGCCGGGAGCGGCTCGGGAAGCCGATGCCGATACCGCAGCATCAGCGGCAGCAGCTTGCGCGCCGACCAGTAGCGCGGCACGTAACGACCCGGCGACGACAGGCACCGGAACAGCCAGCCCAGGTAGAACTTGTCCGCCCACACCGGAATCTTCACCTGATCGCCGCTCAGAAACGCGATCGCCGCACCGATGCAGTGGATCGACGGCAGGTAATCGAGCTGCCGCTTCAGGTAAAGTCCCAGCCGCTCCTGCACGCCGCCGCCCACCGTGACCACCACGTGCTGCGGACGCAGCGTCTGAATCTTCTCCACCAGAGCCGCGTCTTCGATCTTCGAGCCGTACATCGGCGCATGGTAGACGCACTCTTCCGGCACATGGATGCCGTTCATCGCAAGCCACGTCAGATTCCGCTTCGCGCTTGCCGGACCAGCCATGATCCACAGCGTGCTCCCCGGCCGCCGCACGTTATCCAGTTGCAACAGCGCGCGCAGGTACTCGAGCCCGGAAACACGCGGGACCGAATCGTGCTCCAGCACGTTCCAGATCATTACCATGAAGGCCGAATCGGCGATGGCCACATCAGCATTGAGCAATGCGTCGCGATACTCGGCATCGGCGGCCATGTCTTTCAGAGCCGGCGCCGCGGGAACAACAAGCAGTCCACCGCGCGACATGCGCTGGATCGCGCCATGCACGTCGCCCGCATAGAACTTCACCCCCAGAATCTGCCGATCTTCCGTTTGATTCTGCAATCGTGGCCCCTCTGAAACGTGCGGCCCGGTTCCCCGGGCCGTATCTATCCTGCAGTCAGTCGCCGTTACTTCTGCGCGCCGACCAGCATCTGGCTTTCGATCCACTCGTAAGTTTTCGCCATGCCGTCCTTCAGGCGGATCGAAGGCTCCCAGCCCAGTTCCTTTTTGATCTTCGTGTTGTCGCTGTTGCGCCCGTTCACGCCCTTGGGAGCATCCAGCTTATACCGCCGCTCCAGCTTCACGCCCGCAATTTCTTCGACAATATCAACGAGCTGATTGATGGTGACCAACTCGCTCGATCCCAGGTTGATCGGGTAATCGATGTCGCTCTCCGTGATCGCCACGGTGCCCTTCGTGCAGTCGTCGATGTACATGAAACTGCGCGTCTGCTTGCCGTCGCCCCAGATCTCGATCTCGTGCTTACCCGACGCTTTCGCTTCGATCACCTTGCGGCAAATCGCCGCGGGAGCCTTTTCGCGCCCCCCAGCCCAGGTTCCATACGGACCATAGACGTTGTGATACCGCGCCACGCGGCACACCAGGCCGAAGTCCTCTTCGAAGTGGCGGCACATGCGCTCGCTGAAGAGCTTCTCCCATCCGTAGCCGTCTTCCGGCAGCGCCGGATACGCATCCTCTTCCTTCAGCGGAGTGACTTCGGGATTCTTCTGCTTCTCGCCGTTGTACACGCAAGCCGACGAGGAGTAGAAGAAGCGCTCCACGCCCGAGTCGCGGGCCGCCATCAGCATATGCGTCGTCGTCAGCACGCTGAGCATGCACAGGGCCTTGTTGTTCTCGATGAAGCCCATGCCGCCCATGTCGGCAGCCAACTGAAAGATGCCCTGCACGCCCTTCGCTGCCGTGTAGCAGTGTTCCTTTTCTTTCAGGTCGAGAACCAGATTCTCGATCCCCGGCGTCACCTGATACCACTCATCGAGCGGCTTCACGTCCACGGCGCGCACCACATCCACGCCGTTCTCCAGCAGATACTTCACCAAATGACCGCCGATAAAACCACCGCCGCCGCATACCGCGACCTTCCGATCCTTCAGCTTCATAAAACCTGGACGACTCCCGGATATGTACAACTCACCTGAGTAGCACACTCAAATTTGGCTGGACTGAACTCCCGCAACCCTGGATCGATATAAAACCTGCAGGAAGACTGCAACCCGGATGGGGGAAAGATGACGGGCTTCTGTCAACGTGTAGGCCCATTTTCCGGGGTGTGTACCATAAAAGTCAAGCGGCCTTCCGGGGATTGCAGCCCACCGCTGCCTTATTTCAAGCAACTGTTTTTGTTACGAAAATTTCATCTCACGCTATCGTGCTCGCCCCTGCCACAACACCGGAACAAGCTCCGCTGACCGTTCAGCGCCAGCGTCCCGGCCTGCTCACCACCCTGCGGCGCCAGCCTCTCGCCGCCATCGGATTTGTTCTGCTCGCGCTCTTCATTTTGCTGGCTTTCTTCGCGCCAATTCTGTCGCCGTACGATCCTTCCTCGATCGACCTTCTGCACCGCCTCACGCCGCCCAGCGGTCGGCATTGGATGGGCACCGACGAGCTGGGCCGGGACATTCTCTCCCGCCTCATCTGGGGCGCGCGTCTCTCGCTCACCGTCGCTGTTTCGGTCGTATCGCTCTCCCTCGCCGCGGGCCTGGTCCTCGGCGGCATCGCCGGATTCTACGGTCGTTGGATTGACGTCGCCATCAATACCTTCCTGATGAACGCCTTCCTCGCGTTGCCTGGAATCCTGCTGGCCATCGCCTTCGTCGCCTTCCTCGGTCCCGGTCTCATCAACCTGATCCTCGCCCTCTCCATTGGCGGATGGGTCGGCTACGCTCGGCTCGTGCGCGCCCAGGTACTGGCCGTCCGGGAGCGCGAGTTCGTCGAAGCGGCCCGCGCGGTCGGTGCCAGCGACCTCCGTATCTTCCTCCGCCACATCCTGCCGAATATCCTCCAGCCGCTCACGGTCCAGGCCGCCATCGGCATGGCCGGAGCCGTCCTTGCCGAAGCCACCCTCAGCTTCCTTGGACTCGGCGTGCCTCCGCCGGC
>DASSKX010000155.1:0-3454 GCA_035689925.1 Acidobacteriaceae bacterium | reverse complement strand
AAACAGTCCATAGCCGCGCGCATGCCAGTACGTCGGATAACCAGGATTCAGCGGATGATCGAGAATGGCGATCGTGACGGTGTGCCCTTGGGTGTGCCCGGTGAGCGAGCACCACCGGCCGCGCGTGCTCCAGACCGCGCCGCCCTTGACGCCTTCGCTCGTCAGGTACACCCCTGTCGCATCGCTGTTATCGGCGGCGGCCACCTTCGTAGGCCGTCCGTTGGCATCGAGAAACACCCCGCCCTTCTCATCAGGGCTTTCGAGCCAACTCGCAACACGCATGCCGAAGGCGCCTTCCTTGTCGTCCCTGAACACCGCGCGGTCCAGAGCCTTCAGCGTAACGATCTGGTCGATGATCCGCTCGTGCGGCCGGCGCGAAAAGATATAGCGCGTCGTCTGATCGAGAATGCGATCGCCCTTGCCTGTGACCCAAACGGACTCGACGACCAGTTCGCCGCGATCGCCGCCGCTCTTCGTCGAGACGATCTTCGTCTCGAGAATCGTTCCCATCTTCGAGCGATCTTCCGGCTTGATCGCATCGGAGTTATTCCAGAAGTCGAACCCATTCACGTTGCCGTAGTTGAACCACAGGCCCGCGTGATGGGGATGATCGACGCGCTCATGCGGCCGCGGCGCCAGGGGATAACCGCGCGTCACCGTGATGCCGTCATCGGTGATCAGCGGATACAGCACCGGCTTCTTCAGCGTCGTCGGCCAGATATATGACGTGAACGGCCGGCCGTCGATGGTAATGTCCACCCGCCGATGCGCCTCGTCCGGCACAACCTGCACGCCCGACTTCCCTGCCGCGCGCAGTTCATGCGCCGGCATGAGCATGGCTGCGGCCAGAGCAGCGACCAGAGGCAGCCTACGCATACACCTTGCCCCCAGCCATCACCTGCTGCGTTTTGTCGTCGAAGGTGACCTTCTCGCCGGTCTGAATCGCGGCCACATTCATGCACAACGCGATGGAGTGGCTGTACCCTGCCTCGATCGGCGCATTCGGCGTCTTGCGCGAACGCACGCACTGCATCCAGTTGCGCATGTTCGCAGAGGTCTGCGGATCGGCGTGCGTGTCAGCAGCGGTGGACACTGCTTCTTCCGGGTGATCCAGCAGAGAAACGCTGGGCAGAAGATTCGGCTTCATCTTCATCTCTGCGGCATATTTCTCGGTAAGCCCGCCGGTCGGCGTGACGGTCTTCTTGTCCATGTCGATCATCCCGCCGTTGGAGTAGTAGAGTTCCTTCACGCCTCCGGCGGAGTTGGTGAACCTCGACGTGTACTGCACCTGGAAACCTTTCGTCGGATCGTCGAGCGGACCGAAATCGAAGACAGCGGTCATCGTGTCCCAGTTCTCGCGGCCGTCTTTCCACAGATAAATGCCGCCGTTCGCGACCACGCTCCGCGGATGCGGGAGTCCCGTAAACCAGTGGACCGTATCGATCTGGTGTACCAGCCACTGATCGGGAATGCCCGACGAATAGGGCCAGAACAGCCGAAACTCGAGATACTTGCGCGCGTCGAACGGAACCCGGGGTCGATTCAGCAGATATCGATTCCAGTCCGTATCTTCTTCCTTCAGCAGCGGCACGACATCCGGTCGGCGCCACCGGCCCGGTTGGTTGACGTTCCAGGTCATCTCGACCATGACGATGTCGCCGAACTTGCCCGACTGGATGTATTCCGCCGCCTTCTGATAACTCGGCGTGCTGCGCCGCTGGGTTCCCACCTGCACGATTTTTCCGGTCTTCTTCACCGCGGCAAGAAACTTCCGGGCGTCATCCATCGTGTGCGCCGTCGGCTTCTCAACGTAGGCATCGCGCCCGGCCTCTACCGCTTCGACGCCATGCAACGCGTGCTGAAAGTCGGCCGTGGCGATCAGAACGGCATCGACATCCTTGCGCGCATACAGTTCGTCGTTATTGCGCACCGGGTCAATTTTCGAGCCGCTCAGTTTTTGAACGTATGCCGCGCCCTCTTCGCGCCGGCGATTCCAGATGTCGGAGACAGCAACGAACTCAAAGTTCAGCTCTTTCGCATGCTGCAGGAATGCCGGGATCAGCGCGCTTCTCATCCGATCGCCGCAGCCCACCACGCCGACGTTCACGCGATCGTTCGCCCCGGCAATCGCGGCGTAGCTTTTGGCATTCCACGAAACCGCAGTGGCCGCCAGCGCGGCGCCTCCTGCCTTCACAAAGTCTCTGCGCGTACTGGCCATTGTGTTGTCGATTCTCCTGGCAAAATGTTGCCGCGATCTGTCGGGCCATGAAGCTGATGCAGAGGTGCTTTGCCACAAGTGGTCAGACCTCTTCGCCCGCGGTCAAATCCTGTCAGGTGGTCAGTGCGCTTGTCAAGACGAGTGGCGCTGGTCGCGGCTACCGCAGGCGTTTCTCTCTTCAGTGCAGCCGCACAGGCACGCGCCGCCAGCCGCCGAGCGGGTAGGTTTCGCGTACAGGTTCCGCGCCCTTCGCCAGTTCGAGATGCGCGGTCACGTTCAGCAGCGTCTCGGCCGCTACGACCAATTCCAGCGTCGCCAGCGGACGCCCCGGACATACATGAACGCCAGTTCCATACACCAGATTGTGCGCCGCGTTTTCCCCTGGCCGGTACGCATCCGGATCACCGAAGACGCTCTCATCGCGATTCGCCGAGGTCCAGTTCAGATAGATTCGCTTGCCCGGCTCGAGCCGGAACCCATCCACCTCTCTCGCCGCCGTCGTCACGCGACGGCTCACAAGGAACGGATCGTCGATGCGCAGCATCTCGTCAATCGCCCCGGCCAGATTGCCCGGATCTGCGCGAAGCGCCTCCTGCACGTCCGCATGTGTTGCCAGGAAATACACCACCACCCCAACGGCAGCCGCAATCGAAGCCAGATCGCCCGCGGTCCAGTTGCGGAGAATCGAGACGATCTCATCGTCCGACAACAGCGCTCCGTTCACCCTGACGCCGAGCAATTCCGTCGTGGGATCCTGCGGAGCGGCCCGGCCCATCGCGCGCCGGCGCCGCACCTGCTGCAGGACAATCCTGTCAAAAGAGCAGGCCACCGCGGCTGTCCGGGACCGGTCCGCCGATCGAGTCGCGGCATGATTCTCGGCCATCCACGCGAGCAGTTCGTGTTCGATTCCCTGCCATCCCAGCCATTCGACCTGCGCACGCACGGCCAGCGGATAGCCGATCTCCGTCACAGCATCGACCGCAGGGCCCCGCGGCAGCGAGTCCACAATGTCGCGAGCGATTCTCCGCAGCGGCGGCTCGAGCGCTTGCATACGCTCCGGTGTAAAGAACGGATCGATCGCCGCGCGAAAGGCGCTGTGCTCCGGAGGGTCGAGCGAGTTGGGTACCTGCCGATGCGCGGAAACTGCGGACGAGAACGCTGCCGGATCGGCCGCCGCCGCCACCACGTCGGCGTGACGGAAGAGCGTGACGCCACGCGGCGACTCGGCTACGGGAC
>DASSKX010000154.1:0-10335 GCA_035689925.1 Acidobacteriaceae bacterium | reverse complement strand
AGAATCACCCCGCGGCTCACCCCACAGCCCCAGACCCGTCCCCGCATCCCCCTTGGTCGTGAAGAAGGGATGAAACACGCATAAGACGTCGCCGCCCTGCGCGCCCACTTCTCCGGCAGCGGAGCCTCGAACGTGCTGTCCTTCATCCCCATCGGATCGAACACGGTATGCTGCATGTACTGCGCGAAAGGCTCGCCCGTCACATCCTCGATCAGCAGGTACAGCACCAGATATCCGCCATTCGAATATGCGAACTTTGTTCCCGGCACCGCCTCCACGCGGACGGGAGCCGTCCGCGCCGGCTTCACTCCGTTCAGCATGTCCAGGAGCGTCGGCAGCGGCTGGCTCGGGTCATAGATGTCTCCGTTGTGTGTGCCAATGCCCGACGTGTGATTCAGCAGCTCCCGCACCGTCACTTTCCTCGACGCGGTGAACTCGTTCTCCGGAATCTTCCATCTCTTCAGGTACCGATTCACGTCCGCGTCGAGGTCAATCTTCCCCTCCTGCACCAGCTTCAGAACGCCCACCGCCGTCACCGGCTTCGCAATCGACGCCGCCCCAAACAGCGTCTTCGAAGTCGCCGGTGGCCCTCCCAGCGACACCACCCCGTACGCATGCCCCCAGTCGATCCGTCCATCCCGAATCGCCGCCACACTGACCGCCGGCACATGGAGCGCCGTCATCTGCTCCGCCAGCGACATCGTTCCGCCGCCATGGCCCTTCAGAACGATGTAACGGCACAGGTGATGCTCCACCTCCTGTCGCCGCTGGCTTGCCGACGGATTCTCCTGCGCCTGCAGCCCGGCCAGTCCAATTCCGCATACCGCGGCGGAACAACAGATCCACGCCCGTATCAACTCTCTGTTCCTCCAGCGCTTCATCATTCCAGATAAAGCGCGTGGTTCCACGCCGACCCTGCTCTTTCTTCTATTTTTTGGACAGACTTGCAACTTTCCGCCTCACCGGCTAGTCTATTAACTAACCGTTTAGTCAAATGTCAGCCCAGCCTCCAACCCGACGCGATCAAACCCGCGAAAAAATCCTCCACGCCGCCATCGGCGAGTTCAGCGAGCATGGCCTCGCCGGAGCCCGCATCAGCGCCATCGCCCAGGCGGCAAACGTCAACAAAGCGCTCCTCTACTACTACTTCACCGACAAAGAAGCCATGTACACCGCTGCCCTCGAAGAGGTCGCCGCCAAAGTCGCCGGCCAGGCCATGGCCGTACTCGAACTCGACTGCAGCGCCGGAGAACGCATGCTCCGCTTTGCGCTCCAGCACTTCGACCGGATTCTCTCCCAGCAGGGATTCCAGGCCCTCATGCAGCAGGAGATGATTCGCTACCGGCTCGGCCAGAGCCACGCCATGGGCATCATCGCGAAGCGCGCCTTTGAACCCACCTTCTCCCGCGTGCAGCAAATTGCCGAGGAAGGCATCCGCACCGGCGAACTCTGTCCGGTGGACTGGACGCAGATGCTCTACTCCGCACTCGGCGCGAACGTCTTCTACTTCCTCAGCGCGCCCATGATGCAGATGATGTTTGCCCGCGACCTCTTCGACCCCGAGGAAGTTGCTGCGCGCCGCACCTCCGCCATCCAGTTCCTGGGTCAGGCTCTCTTCACCGACCGCAGCCGCGGCGCGCAAATCGCCAAGTCCGTGCTGGCCGCGATGCCCATTCCGGAATTCGACAGGCGCGGCGTTCCCGGAACCCTGCTCGCAGAAGGCGGCAAGACTGCGGGTCCACGCGCCGGAGGCAAAAAGAAGACCGCATGAAACCCCGCAATCGAATTTTCATCATCATGGGCGTGCTGTTCGTCTTTGCCCTCTGCTTCTACTTCTTCTCAACGAAACACTCCAGCGACCTCGAACTCGTCGGCACCGTCGACGCTAATGAAGTCGTCGTCAGTTCGCGCATTCAGGGACGCATCCAGTCTCTCGCCGTCCAGGAAGGCGACCACGTCACCAAGGGACAACTGCTCGCCACCATCGAAGCGCAGGACCTCGCGGCCGCCAGCAGCGCCGCCGAGGCCACCGCGCACAGCACCGAACACAAGCTGACGCAGACTCGCGAAGCCGCCCGCCAGACCCTGGGCGAAACGCAGAGCCAGTTATCCGCGGCTCAGGCGCAACTCCGCGTCTCGAAAGCCGCCCTCGCCCAGGCGCAGGCCCAGTACGATCACCAGCAGGCCGACACCAAACGCGCCGTCGCCCTCGCGCAGGCCGGCGTCTCCAGCGAACAGGTCCGCGACGAGATGGTCACCAGCCTCGACGCCGCCAAAGCCGCCGTCGAGTTCGCGCGCGAAAATGTCGCCGCGCAGGAAGCCGCCGTCCGCACCGCCGAAGCGAACCTCTACCAGACCAAAGCCGCCATGGCCACCGTCGCCGCCACCCGTGCCGACGTCCGCAGTGCCCAGGACCTCGCCGAGCAGGCCCAGGTGCAGCTCGGGTATTCGAAAATCGTCGCTCCCGTCACCGGCGTCGTGAATGTCCGCGCCGCTCTCCAGGGCGAAGTCGTCACTCCGGCGACCCCCATCGTTACCATCGTCGACCTCTCGCAAACGTGGGTGTACGCTCCAATCCCCGAAACCTACGCCGACACCGTCCAGCTCGGCGACAAGCTCCGCGTCGTCATGCCCAGCGGAGCCACCGTCCAGGGTACCGTCATTGCGAAGTCCGCACTCGCCGGATTCGCCACCCAGCGCGACGTCAGCCGCCGCAAGCGCGACATCCAGACCATCCAGCTCAAGCTCCTCATCGACAACCCCGGCATGCGCTACGTGCCCGGCATGATCGCCCAGGTCTACGTCCCGCACAGCAAGCTGGAGCAGAAATGAGCGCCTCCGCCTCGACAACGCCGGCCGCCATCGCCGTCGAAAATATCGTCAAGCGCTACGGCACCTTCGAAGCCGTCAAAGGCGTGACCTTCAGCGTTGCCGATGGGGAAATCTTCGGCCTGCTCGGCCCCAACGGCGCCGGCAAATCGACCCTCATCCGCATGATGACCACGCTGATCCCCGTCACGGAGGGCCGCGCGCTCATTGCCGGACACGATGTCATGAAAGAACCCGACGCCGTCCGCCGCCTCATCGGCGTCATCCCCCAGGCGCTCACCAGCGACATCGACCTCACCGTCGAGGAGAACCTTTCGATTTACGCGAAGCTCTACGGAGTTCCCCGTGCGCAGCGCGAGCGCAACATTACGCAGTTGCTCGAAGCCGTCGATCTGACAAAGTGGCGCGAGGCCCAAACGAAAACCCTTTCCGGAGGCATGCGGCGCCGTCTCGAAATTGCCCGCGGCCTCGTGCACAGCCCTCGCATCTTCTTCCTCGATGAGCCGACCACCGGACTCGACCCGGTCTCCCGCGTCGCCGTCTGGGAGATGCTCGATCGCCTCCGCGTCAGCATGAAGCTGACCATCCTGATCACCACGCACTACATGGACGAAGCCGATAATCTCTGCGACCGCATCGCCATCGTCGACCACGGCAAGCTGGTCGCGCTCGACACGCCCATGGGACTCAAAGCCAGCGTTCCCGGCAGCAGCGTCATCGAGGTGCACTTCAAGGGCGACGTGCCCGAGCGCGAGAGCCGGCTGCGCCAGATGCCCGGCGTCACCGGCGTCGAGCGCCACGGGACCGGAGCTTACCGCGTCATGACTTCCAATGGTTCGCAGAGCACGACGCAACTCGTCGAACTGGCCCTGCAAACCAACGACCCCATTACCTCCCTCAGCGTCCAGAACACCAGCCTGGATGACGTATTCGTCTACTACACGGGCCGCCAGCTGCGCGACGAGCAGGTGAAGTCAGTCGCCTTCATGATGCCGCCGCGCCCAGGGATGCAGCCATGAACCGAATGATGGCCATTGTCGAGCGTGAGTTGCGGAAGTTCTTCCGCTCCCCCGCGCTCATGCTCATGTCAATGATGCTGCCGCTCGTGCAGCTCGTAATTCTCGGCAACGCCTTCGGCGGCAAAATCCATAACTCCCGCATGGGCGTCGTGGACTACGACCACGGAGAGCAGGCGGTCAAGCTGCAGGAAGCCTTCGATGCCGTTGAAGCCAATATCCGCGTCTTCACTACGGTTCCTTACACCGACGAAGCGCAGGCGCGCGACGACGTTCAGACAGGAAAGATCGATGCCGCCGTCATTATTCCCGCCCAGTACTCCCGCCGCGTAATCGCCGGCGAGTCACCGCATCTCGGCTTAGTCGTGGATAACTCCGATCAGTTCGTCAGCAGCAGCATCGAATCCGAGATGCAGTCTCTGGTTGAAGCGCTCAATGCTCCGCTCATCCAGCCTAAAGTAGTGCAGAAGATCTCCCTCGATATCGTGGAGCTCTACCCTTACGTCGAGTACATGAAGTTTTTGCTGGCGGGATCCATTGCGCTGGCCATGTACGTCTCCGTCATGATCGGCGGCGGCATGTTATACATCGACGACAAAGCCCGCGGCGTCCACGAAGGCTATCTCGTCACGCCGATTACTCGTCTCGAGCTCGTCATGGGCCTCAATCTCGCCGGAGCGATCAAAGCCGTGCTCTCCGGTATCTGCCTTACCGTCATCGGAACCCTGCTCGCCGGCCTCGGCGTCATCTTCAACCCCGCCGCCGTGCTCCAGCTCGCTCTGCTGATTGTGGCAACCTCCATCGCCTTCAACGGCATGATGTTCCTGCTGATGGTGCGCGTCGATGATCCGCTCGTCCCCCGCGCCATGTTCGGCGTGCTCAATACCCTGCTCTTCTTCCCCAGCGGCGCTATTTATCCTATCGCGGCATTTCCCAAATGGCTGCGCGCCATCGCCATCGTCGATCCCTTTACTTATGCCGTGCACGGCCTCAAGGCAATTCTCGTCAAGGACGGCGGTTTTGCAGCCATTCGTACCGACTTAGTGTTCCTTTTCGCATTCGGCATTGGGTCGCTGCTGATCGCAACGCCGCTCTTCCGCCGCACTCTCTAAATGGAAAAGGCGGGCATCGCCTGCCCGCCTGCATTCCACCTTTCCGATCCTCTAGCTCGCTTTTGCGGCCTTCGCCTTCCGCTGCGCTGCCCAGCGGCGCTTCAGAGCTTCGGAGATGCGCTTTCTTCCCTCTGGCGTCAGCCTGCGTTTGCCTCCCCTGCTCGCAGGACGCGAGTTGGTCGAGCCCCTGGGCCGTCCACGTCTCCGGCCCGCCGATCCTCCGGCAAGCAGTGCTCTTGCCTCCTTCAGTCGGGCAATCTCCTGGTCCAGCTCCGCCACTATCTGTTTAACTTCCACATATCCTCCGTGCTTGTTGGATTGGAAAGTCGTCCCGCATTGCTTCGGGGGAAGGATGACTCCCTGCGTCTCTCTATCAGACTAATTGTCGCCGGATGGAATGACAAATTCGAGGGATAATTGCCAGGCTAAGGCTGGTCTTCTTCGCGCGATGGACGCGGCGCCGGCATAGCCCGGTCCTGCCGATCCGAGCCGCGCGAGGTAATACCCAGACGGCTGTCGCGACCGCTATCCTGGGTAAATCGCCGCAAGTCCCGCATCGTTTCCTGCTTATCCCGGGCGTAATCCATCGCCATGCGCGTCAGAGCATAAGTAACGATGTCGCTGTGGTGCAGACCCTGCATCTCCGGATCCCGCCGGAAGTTCAGCCATAGCCGGTGCACCAGCTGCACATCTTCGGCGCGCAGCGACGGCGCATGCGGTCCGATGTGGAACGCCTCCGACGACCCGTCCGGCATCACCACATAGAACGTGAACTGCCGTTTCGGCTCCGGCAAATTCTCCCACGCCTGCCCGATGTGATACGCCTGCTCCTGTGCGGACATCCTGGTCGACAAACCGGCGATCAGCGCAGCTACCTCCAGCGAGTTAGCCGCCTGCACCAGCGCAGCAAAAATGTCACCCGCAGGGACCACCAGCAACGAAATGTGTTTTCCAAAGCTCTCCGCCACCGAAACGGCCTTAGTAAACAGCATCTGTTCGTGCTCGCTGAAAATCTGCTCGTCGAGCACTTCAGGACCGCCCGCGCCCATCATCCTGGCCGTGAGTACCACAATGTCCTGCTGGTCTGTATTGGTGCGCGCCAGCGCCCACTTCAACGCGTACGGATTCACCGGATCGCGCATCGTCACCAGCACCCCGCCCGGCCGCACCTGCAGAGTCTCCCGCCCGATGGTCTCCTGCTGCTCGAGCTGAAAGTGTTCCTTCATCTGCTCCTGGGCGAGTGCGTGCTTCTTCGCATTGCGGCGCTCCGAAACTGCGAAGATCGCGAAGAAGGTCGCTGTAAACGCAAACCCGCTCTCCGTCGCGACGCTCTTCGTTACCAGATTGACGACCGCTATCATCGCCAGTGTCAGAAACACGCAGAAGAGCCCAACCGGGATTTCCGTCTTGCCGATCGAAATATTGATCGGTACCTTCTTGCCGCGCTCCACCTTGAACTTCCAGCGCAGCACCAGCATGGCAAGCGCATTGAATGTGAAACTCCAGATCACGCCGAAGGCATACGCCTCACCCAGCATGATCACGTTGCCTCGGCTGATGAGGATCACTGCGAGTTGCAGCCCCGTGATCAGATTGACGATCCGATAGCTGGTTCCGAACCGGTGATGCGGCTTCCGGAACCAGTCCGTCAGCACCCCATCTTCGGCCAGACGCATCATTACGCCCGTCGAGCCGATCATCGACGTATTCACTGCGCCGGACAAAATCAGGAACCCGACGATCACCACGAAGACCTGGAAGATGATCCGGATCGTCAGCGGTCCCCACATGTACATCGCCATGCCGGCGATCAGGTTGTCGCGATACACCGGCACGCGCACCGCATCCGGAATGATCATCGACGCCAGCATCGTCCCGACGCCGGTGAACAGGAATGTATAAATGGCGATCACGATCGCCGCGCGCCGCAGATTCTTGAGCTTCGGATGCTCAATTTCGCGGTTCACCTGCGCCAGCGTTTCTTCGCCGGACATGGCCAGCACCGAGTGCCCAAACGCCATCAGGATCCCGAACACGCCCAGCATGTTCGCAATCCGCGTCCCCTTCAGAAAGCCCAGCGCATCCGGCGCGAAGTGCAGGTTGCTCGGAAACGGCAGCGGCGGCAGCTTCGCTCGAATATGGAATGCCGTGATCCAGCCCCACCCCAGCAGGATCACGACCATCACCGTGGTCACCTGCATCACACTCAGGGCCTTGTCGGTCGACTCCTCAATCCCCTTCGTGTTCTGCCACCAGTAGTACATCGTCACCACTGCGGCAAAAACGGCCGACGTCCCATCCACGGGAAGGTGCGCCGCCGTATGCACGCCGTGCATCATCCAGGCCGGCAGCATCCCGTGCGCCGCGCCGACGTCCAGCAGTTCGTCAAGCAGACCAGTGATGTACTGCCCGGCCGACACCCCTGAGATCGGACCAGTCAGAACGTAATCGAACATCAGCGCCGAGACGCTGATCTTCGCGAAGCTTCCCCCCAGCGCCTCCTTCACCACGCGGTACACACCGCCGCGCGTGAACATCGAACTGCTCTCGACGTAAACCGAGCGCACCGCGTAGGAAAAGAGCATCACGCCCAGGATGAACCACGCAGCCGATTTCCCGACTGCCTGTTCAGCGATGCCGCCTGCATAGAAGGCTGACGATCCCAGATCGTTCAGAACCACGGCCGCTGCACGCCAGAACGAAATGAACGTGAGCATGACCGAGGAAGCCACGACCAGCTTCACACGATCCGAATGCGGCGCGTACCGGGTGGTTCCTGATGCCATGAAAGGGTTGGACAAGGGCTTGCCCCGGCGGAATTGCGTCCACCGGCGCGCCCAGCGCTGAGTGTATGTCGCCTGCGCGGCCCAGTCAATGGACGCGCCTCAAGCCGCTCTCCTGCCGCGGTTTGGCATCCATCTCAGCAGAGCAGGTACTCACTTCAGTGCTCGTTTACAGAAACCCGGACTGTTACACTCATGCCCAGAATCAGGAACATGGCCGAAGCATCTGTGACCCGACCCCTGACGGCGATCCTGGGCACACCGGTGACCAGCGCGCGGGGCCGTCTCCGCGGCCGCCTCAAAGACGTAGCCGTGGGCACCGGCGCCGAAGCCGGCCGGGTTGCGGGCCTGGTTCTGAAAACCCGCAAAGGACTGGAACTCGTCTCCGCTAAAGACGTTCGCTGGACCCCCAGCGGCGCCCTTGAACTCCGCGCTGACGCTACCCTCAGCGACGTCCATGCCGAGGACAACTACATCCTGCTGCGTCAGGACCTGCTCGACCGCCAGATCATCGACGTCCACGGCCGCAAAGTCGTTCGCGTCAACGACGTCAACCTTCGCTGGATGCCCGAAAACGGCTCCGGCGAGCAACTCTGCGTCTCCGAAGTCGAAGTAGGTCTCCGCGGCGCTCTTCGACGCCTCTTCACCGGCACCATGCCGAAGCGCGCGCTCGAATCGCTCGTCACCAAACTGCCGGCCCGCGTCATCCCGTGGAACTTCGTCGACATGATCGAGGTGGACCCCGCTCGCCGCGTCAAGCTCAAGATCGAGCACGAGCGCCTGGCGCAGCTCCACCCCTCCGACATCGCCGATATCCTCGAAGACCTTGCGCCGGCCGAGCGCGAAGCCGTGCTCCGCACTCTCGACGAGGAAGTCGCCGCCGATACCCTGGAGGAAGTCGAACCCCGGCTGCAGAAATCCCTCGTCCAGGCTCTCGACTCGGAAACCGCCGCCGGCATCGTCGAGGAGATGGACCCCTCCGCCGCCGCCGACCTGCTCGCCGAACTGCCCGAGGAGCGCTCCGAAGCCATCCTCGAGGAGATGGACCCCGAGGAGCGAGAAGAAGTCAAAGAGCTCCTCGAATTCCGCGAAGACTCCGCCGCCGGTCGCATGACCACCGAATATGTGGCCGTTCCCCACACCGGCACCGTGGCCGACGCGATCCGCGCGCTGCGCGGCTTCGAGGGCGACCCGGAGACGATCACCGAGATTTACCTCATCGACGAGTCAGAAGTCCTGCGCGGCGTTGTGCCGCTGGCGCGTCTCGTCCTGGCCCGCCCCGAAACCCGCCTCGAAGTCCTCGCCGACATGCGCTTCATCTGCGCCCGCGCCGAACAGCACGAGAACGACGTCGCCGAACTCTTCGACAAGTACAACCTGCGCGCCCTGCCCGTCGTCGACGCCCACAGCCGTCTCGTCGGCGTCGTCGAAGCCGACCACGTCATCGCCTTCCTGCGCGCCCGGCAATAAAATTGGCGGAAGGCCTGCGCCCTCCGCCATCTCGCGTAATTTTTCTCTCAATCTAGACGCTGATCACCGCGCACAACTCCTTCACTGCCTCCGCGCTCTTCTTCAGCGCGGCATCTTCCTCCGCGGTCAGCTTGATCTGCACGATGTGCTCGATCCCGCGCGACCCCAGTTTGCACGGGACCCCGATGTAATACCCGCTGATCCCGTACTCACCGTCGAGATACGCAGCGCAGGGCAGAATCTTCTTCTTGTCCTTCAGAATCGCTTCGACCATCTCTACCGTCGCCGCGGAAGGCGCATAGTACGCGCTGCCCGTCTTCAGATATTTCACGATCTCCGCCCCGCCATCGCGCGTGCGCTGCACGATCGCCTCGATCCGCTCCTTTGAAATCAGTTCCGTAATCGGAATGCCCGCCACCGACGAGTACCGCGGCAGCGGAACCATCGTGTCGCCATGCCCACCCAGCACAAATGCCGTCACATTCTCGACGGAGACATTCAGTTCCTGCGCGATGAACGTGCGGTACCGCGCCGAATCCAACACGCCCGCCATGCCGATCACGCGCTCGCGATTGAACTTCGATTGCCGGAACGCCGCCTGCGCCATTGCATCCAGCGGATTCGAAACCACGATGATGATGCAGTTGGGCGAATTGGCGACAACCTTGCCCACGACGTCCGACATAATCTTGTAGTTCGTCGCCAGCAGGTCATCGCGGCTCATGCCCGGCTTGCGCGGAATACCCGCCGTGATCACCACGATGTCCGAGTTCGCCGTGTCGGCATAGTCATTCGTACCGGTGATCTGGCAATCGCGCTTCTCGATCGGCATCGCCTCCAGCAGATCGAGTCCCTTGCCCTGCGGCACGCCCTCGATGACATCGATCAGCACCACATCCGCCAGTTCCTTCGAGGCAATCCAGTGCGCCGCAGTCGCGCCCACATTCCCCGCGCCAACAATCGTTACCCTCTTCCGCATATCTCTCCTCGAATGCTTTTCAACTGTTTTGCGCCGAAGGCGCGTTCGCCATGACGGCTAGTCCCGCCAAAGGCGCGTTTGTCTGGACGGCGAGTCCTTACATGTTGCCAATCATCCTGGTCGCAAACTCGCTGGTCTTCACCTTG
>DASSKX010000153.1:0-15939 GCA_035689925.1 Acidobacteriaceae bacterium | reverse complement strand
CGCCGGCAGCGCCGCCGCCGCCTGACGTGCCGTGCCGCGATTGAACGCGTCAATGAAGCTCGCCCCTTCCAGCGCCACGTTGAACATCGGCTCCAGCGTGTCGTTGAAGAGGCTGTCCCCCGTCTGATTCTGGAAGTCCGCGACCAGCACCGACACCGGCGTGTGCGTCGCCACCTTGTGGGGCTGGTATCTGCGCGTCACGTAGTAGCTCAGTCCGGCGACGGTGGCGATCATAATGACCGCGGCGCCGGCAATCTGAACCCACGGCATTTCCTTGACGCGCCGGATGCGCACGCGCGCAGAGGAAGCAGAGACTTTCGTCGCGCCGCCCTTGCCCTGCCACGCACGCAGATCGGCGACCAGAGCGTCCGCGTTCTGGTAACGATGCGCAGGGTCCTTCTCCAGGCATTTCGCGACGATGTTCGCCAGAGCAGTCGGGATTTTCTTGTCGTGGTCCGAAAGCGGAGCCGCCCTTTCCTGCGTGCGCTTCAGCAGGCTGGCGATGGCGCTGTCCGCCTTGAACGGCATCACGCCGGCGAGGCACTCGTAGAGGATCAGCCCGACGGTGAAAATGTCCGAACTGGGCGTCAGTTCCTTGCCGTGCGCCTGCTCCGGAGACATGTATTCGATGGTGCCCAGCATCGCGCCGCTTCGCGTCATTCCATCGCCCTGCAGCGTCCGCGCCAGGCCGAAATCCATCACCACGACGCGGCCGTTCGAATCGCGCATGATGTTGCCGGGTTTCAGATCGCGGTGGATGATCCCTTCGCGGTGAACGGCGGCCAGGCCGCTGGCCACCTGCTCCATGATGTCGACGGCTTCGGCAGGGCCGAGCTTGCCGCGTTCCTGAAGGATGTGGTGCAGGCTCTCGCCTTCCACATACTCCATCGTGATGAACTTCACCCGCTCCGCTTCACCCAGGTCGAAAATCCGGATCACATTGCGGTCGGAAACCTGCCGGGCCAGCACCAGCTCCTGCTTGAACCGCTGCAGGATGTGCGGATCGCTGGCCAGCTCCGGCCGGATCACCTTCAGCGCGATGGCGCGCTCCAGTTCCAGGTCCCGGGCTTCGTAGACGGCTCCCATGCCGCCCTCGCCGAGGATCCGGACAATCTCGTAGCGGCTGTTCAGCACCGTACCCGGCGCCAGCAGGATGCCACCCCACGTGCTCCCAGGCGGCGGTGTCCCCGCTGCGCCGGAAGGCACCATCGTCGGCGGCGTGGATATGACCCCCGTCGCTATGTCCCGACGGCTCGGCGGCACAATCGTGGCGAAATCATTGCCCGCCGCAGGAGCAGAGCCCGGCGGCCCAGTGGCTGGACGCACCGGAGCCGACGGGCGAGGCGCAGACGCACCGCCGCCCGGTACCAGCGTCGGAGCTTCCGGCTCGTACTTGCGATCGTCTCGGTCGTCCATGCCTGATCCGCCTTAGGCGGTGGCCAGACTTTCGGATCCAGGCCGCCTTCTACTTTTCCTCACAGGAGCAAAGGGGCAGTTTCGAGGGAGTTTCCCTATGATACATGCGGCTGGAACGAAGGTAATAGCGCTCGATGCGCTAAGCGGGAGAGAAGGACCGGAAGCGCGCACACGCCACCCGGATTGACTCAATCCAGCTACTTTTTCGTGGGGATCTTTCGGCCACTGCGTTGCAGTGGCAATAAAAACGCCTCCACGCCGAGTGCTGCCGGAAACGTTTCGGGGCCGCCATCTTCTGGAAACACAGAGACTTGCAGCTGCACTTGTCGCTCTGCCCCACTCGCATTCGCACGCCAGGTTGCGATCTCCAGCGCTGCGTCCCTGCGGCGATTTCGGCCCGGTTCCGCGCCCTAAGCTGGAATACGTCCCGGTTCCCTGGCACCTGGTCGGGGACGGACGTCAGGTGCCCGGACGTCGGAGGTTGACCGCGTGGAAGCCGCTTCAGCATCTCCAGCTCCCGTAGCAATGCTCGCCGAGAGTCTGCCCGCCAGGAACTATCTGAATACCGAGCATGGCCTCAAATCCTGGCTCCTGACCCAGGACCACAAGCGGATCGGAATTCTCTATCTGATCAGCACCCTGTTCTTCTTCTGTATTGGCGGCACTATGGCCGCCATCATCCGGCTCGAACTGCTAACCCCAACCGGAGACCTGCTGGCCGCGGACACCTACAACAAAGTGTTTTCCATCCACGGGATCATCATGGTCTTCTTCTTCCTGGTGCCGGTTGCTCCCGCGGTGCTGGGAAATTTCCTCATCCCGCTGATGATCGGCGCGCGCGATGTCGCGTTCCCGAAGATCAATCTCTTCAGCTGGTACCTGTTCGTGATCGGTGGCTGCATTGAGCTGTGCATGATGGTCTTCGGTGGGGTGGACAGCGGCTGGACCTTCACCACTCCGCTCAGCACGCATTATCTGAACACGCATGTCGTTGCCGCAGCCATGGGAATCTTCGTCGCCGGATTCTCATCGATCCTCACCGGTCTTAATTTCATCGTCACCATCCATCGCATGCGTGCTCCCGGCATGACGTGGTTCCGGCTGCCGCTGTTTATCTGGTCGTATTACTCCACGGCGATCATTTTTGTGCTGGCCACGCCCGTGATCGCCATTGCCCTGGTGCTGGTTGTGCTCGAGCGCCTGACGGGCATCGGCGTCTTCGACCCGGCCAAAGGTGGGGATCCGATTCTCTTCCAGCATCTTTTCTGGTTTTATTCGCACCCAGCCGTGTACGTCATGATCCTGCCCGGCATGGGCATCATGTCCGAAGTGGTCGCCTGCTTCTGCCGCAAGCGCGTCTTCGGATACACCGCCGTCGCCTTCTCCTCCGTTGCTATCGCGGTGTTCAGCTTCTTCGTCTGGGCTCACCACATGTTCATCATGGGCATTTCCACCTATTCGGCACTGGTGTTTTCCCTGATGACCATGCTGGTCGCCGTACCCTCGGCCATCAAAATCTTTAACTGGTCGACGACCCTGTACAAAGGTTCTATTTCGTTCGATACGCCGATGCTCTATGCGCTGGGCTTTATCGGGTTGTTTACCATCGGCGGACTCACCGGCATCTTCCTCGCCTCCCTCGGCATGGACATCCACGTCACCGAAACCTACTTCGTCGTCGCGCACTTCCACTACGTCATGGTCGGAGGCATGGTCAGCGCCCTCATGGCCGGCCTGCATTTCTGGTGGCCCAAGATCACCGGCCGCATGTATCCGGAATCCATGGGCAGGCTCGCCGCAGTCATCCTCTTTACAGGATTCAATCTCACGTTCTTTCCGCAGTTCATCCTCGGATATCTAGGGATGCCCCGTCGCTACTGGGCCTACCCTCCCGAATTCCAGGTGCTGAACGTCATGTCGAGCGCTGGGGCTTCGGTGCTCGCAGTCGGCTATGCTTTGCCGATCATTTACCTTCTGTGGTCGCTCAAATATGGCAAGATCGCCGGTCCGAATCCCTGGCGCGCCGCCGGCCTCGAATGGACGGTGCAGTCGCCGCCCCTGACAGAGAATTTCGAGATCACGCCGATCGTCGACTACGAAGCCTACGACTACTACAAGGTCGAACGGCCGGTTGAGATCCCCGGCTAACCCAGCAAATTGTCAGGCACAGCGAGTGTTATGCAGTCGGCAGCCAGGCATCTCCGGAGGCTCCGGCACGCTTCGGCGCGACGAACGCGCCCTCTTCCGCGAATCGGTAGCCGACGCAGGGGTCCGTCAGCAGGTATCGCGGATTGGATGGGTCCTTCTCGATTTTCTTCCGCAGCTGGCGCATGAAGGTCCGCAGATAATCCACTTCCTGGCGGTATTCTGCCCCCCAGACGGAGGTCAGCAGCTTGCCGTAAGTCACGGCCCGCCCCGCGTTCCGCATCAGGTACAGCAGGATGTCGTACTCCTTGGGCGTGAGCTTCACCACTTCGCCCGCCTTCTTCACGATCCTCCGCGCCGGAACAATCTCAATCTCGCCGACCACGATGGGCGCGTCCTCAGGCCTCTCCGGAGCCCGCGAGCGCCGCACCGCCGCGCGGATGCGCGCGATGCATTCGCGAATGCTGAAAGGCTTGGTGATGTAGTCGTCGGCACCCTTCTCCAACGCCTCGACCTTGTCGTGCTCTTCATCGCGCACCGTGAGCATCAGGATGGGCAGCCGCGGTGCCTGGGCGCGCAGACGAACCAGTGTCTGCATGCCGCCGATGCCGGGCATGTTGATGTCCAGCAGCACAACGTCAAATGCATCGGTGCGCGCCAGGTGCAACGCCTCTTCGCCCCGCGAGGCCTCCATCGTCTGAAAGCCAAGCTCCTGCAGCGGAGTCCGCAGCGCGCGCCGGATCGCCGGCTCATCATCCACCAGCAGCACGCGGATGGCTTTTTCGTCGCTCAAATCGCTGCTCCTTCGGGCTGAACCGGCAACGCGGCGAAGAACGTCGTTCCCTCGTGCTCATTGCTCGTCACCCACACATGGCCGCCGTGCACCAGGGCCGCCTGCTTCGCCACCGAGAGCCCAATGCCCGTTCCCGGTGCCAGATGCTCCGCCGTTGCGGAACGAAAATACCGGTCGAAGATGCGCTCGTGCTCCGCCGCGGGAATCACCGGGCCGCGGTTGTGCACCGAGAGCACGATGCAGCCCGGACGCTCCGCCGCTCCAATCGTGACCGTGGTCCCCGCATCGGCGTATTTGCCGGCATTCTCGACGAAATGCATGAGCATGGACTCGACCAGGCTGCGATCGCCCATCAGCGACAGATCCTCGCGCTCCAGGTTCACCTTCACCGTCATGCAGGCCAGCTGCTCGCGGGTCGCGGCGATTACATCCTCAATCAGCGGAGCAATCGCGATCAGCTCTGCATGCAGGCTGTGCGCGTCGAGGCGCGCCGTGCGCAGCAACTTCGTCGTCAGCCGATTCAACGCCCCCGCCTGCTCCGAGATCAGCGACACCATGGCGCTCTGCGAGGAGGTCAGCCCGCCCATCTCCACCAGCCCGCTCGCGGCCACCTGGATCGCCGTCAGCGGCGTTTTGTACGCATGCGCGAGGCTGTCGAGAACGGTGGTTCGCAGCTGCTCCGCGTTCTTCGCGCTCTCCATGCGCATTTCGTTGGCGAGCGCGTGATAGCGGTCAAACGTGATGGCGATCAGATCCGCAATTGCCCGGATGGCGGCCTCGTCGGCCTCGCCGCGCAGCAGCAGCGCCCCGATCGGCAGATTCTTCACCCGCAGCACGCGCCGGATGAGGCCCGTCTCCGGATCATCGCGCATGGTTTCGAAGACGAACACGTTGCGGACCGTCTCCTCCATGCCCGAAAACCATTCACCGGACTGGTAAATCTCGTTCAGATCCGCGTCGAGGATCGCCACCGCCTCGAAGCCGAAGATCGCGTGGATGCGCGCCGCCAGTTGCGGACCAGGCTTCCGATGCAGATCGAGCTGCGCCGCATGCTGCACCAGCTCACAGACCTTCTCCGCGCCGCCGGCGATGATCTGCCGATCAACCGGCATGGCACAGCCCTCCGGCAAGCGCGGACGATGCGCTGCGGCCGCCATTGCCATGCGGCTGGGAATACCCTGCCCGGCTGTTCCCCGCCGGAACACTGTGACTCTTCAAACGCAAGTTGGGAGTTCCTTCAGGCGCGCAGCCAGGGAGAGAGGTGTACCGCGAGTCCTGGCGGATCGGCCCGTATATCAGATTTTGAATCAGTTTTGCATAGAGGTCCACGGAAATCCCCCGGCATGGCTCCCGATCGCGGCGTTTAGCCTCTCCCGATGCCCTCTTCATGATTTCCTTATGGCCTGTCTGCGTTCATAGAGTCACCGGCCTTTTCAGGAACGACCCCACCGCTGTCAACAATGCCGGAACGCTGTCTTCGCCTGATCACTCACGCAATCTTCTGGAGGACGAACGCATGTATCTGAATTCACAAAGGCTTCTCTGGCTGATGGCGATCAGCCTCCCCGTTGCTGCTCAGACGCAAAGTACGCCCCCGCCCGCGCCCGCACCGGCCGCTGCTCCCGCGGCTCCCGCCAACTGGCACTTTGCCGGAGTGGACTGGACCGGCTACGTCGACGGATACGGCAGCCTGAACAACAACCATCCGACGAATGCAGCGAACACCCAGTCGAACGATCTCTACAATTTCGACGACCGTACCGACCAGTTCTCCCTGGCCGAAGCCCGAATCACCTTCAACCGCAATCCCAGCCCCGTCGGCGTCCACGCCGATGTCCTCTTCGGGCGCGCCAATGCCTTCCTGCATCCCGACGTCGCGAAGCATGACGACGACTACCTGGAGCAGGCGTACCTCTCCGTCGCCCCAAAGCACGCGCATGGCACCGAGTTCGATCTCGGCCAGTTCGTCACCGCCGCCGGCGCTGAAGTGATCGAGGCCAAGGACAACTGGAACTATTCCCGCTCCATCCTTTTCGCCTGGGCGATTCCCTACTACCACTTCGGCCTGCGCACTTCCACGCCGGTAACGAAAACCTGGACCGCCGGCTTCCAGTTGGTCAATGGCTGGAATAACACGATCAACAGCGAGGGCGGACCCACCGGCGCGATCACCAGCACCCTCACCAAGCCGAAGTACACCTGGTCGGCAGACCTCTACACCGGCCCCGAGAAGAGCGGCGGCATCGGCATGTATCGCAACCTGCTCGATACGACGGTTCTGCTGACGCCGACGACAAAGTTCAACGCCTACCTCAACGTCGATTACGGCCACAACCACACCGACGCCGTCGGACCCGTCCCCGCCGCAGGCGCGCACTGGGAAGGCGTTGCCCTGGCCGCGCACGAGCAGTTCACCACCCGCCAGGCCTTCGCCGCTCGCATCGAATTCCTGCACGACAAGCAGGGCTTCGCCACCGGCCTGCCCCAGACCGTCAAAGAAGGCACCGCGACGTACGAACACAAATTCTGGAAGTCGCGCTTCCTGGGACGCGCCGAGTATCGCCACGACTGGTCCAACGAGAACTTCTTTCACAAGGGCGATAACCGCCTGGTTCCGGCGCAATCCACATTCACACTTGGCATGATGGCAGTTCTCGCGCCCGGTACTTAAACCGCGAGCACCTCGCCACCACCGTTCGCCGGCCAAACGATTCGGGCACGGCTTGCGGCAAGCCGGGAGGTCACCCATACCTCCCGGCAATTGTTTTGTGGTTGCAACAGACACCGCTCCCTGGCGTACGACCCCGGCCGGCTCATCCCTTCTGGCCTTTTTCGATCCACATCGTGATCCCGCCGAGGAACAGGACCACCGCAAAGGCCGCAAATCCTTCTGCTACCGGACCGTACCAGTGCAGCGTGCTGCCTCCGGGACTCGCCGGATGCTGTACATACTTCACGTACGTCACAATCGCATCGACCTGGTCGTCGCTGAGGACGGACTTGTCGAATTTCGGCATCGGCCCCGGCCCCCACCGAATCGCGCCAGCAACCAGAGCAGCCGATTTATCCGTAAGCGCGGGAGCATTCGTGCCGACGAAGGCCAGTGCCCCACCGCGCACGGCCGTGCGGTGGCAGGTGGCGCAGTACTCGCGATACAGTTCGCCTCCCCCGCTCAGATCGCCCTCCTTCAGCGGCATGACCGCGATCTTCTGCGTGACGTAGTCAGCCACTGCCTTCATATCGTCAACGGAGAGCACGCGAGCAAACGCCGGCATATGACTCGGGCCTGTTTCAATAGCCGCCAGCACGTCGCCGTGATTGTGCTCGGCCTGAATGTTGGGCCCGGCAATCGATATGCGCGCGCTCACGCCTTGTCCTTCATCCCCATGGCAGACCGCACAACGCTGGTGAAAGATCTGCTCGCCACGCGCCAGCGGATCGGCGGAAGGATGCTGTGCCAGGAGCGACGGAGCGATGAGCGCAGCAACGCCGGCGCACACAGCGAGTCTTCGCCTCATCCTGGTAAGCACGCGATCTTGGATGCGCCCGAGCGCCGCTGTGCATGCCAGCACCGACAGCCGACATCTCTTGCCGTCGCAATCGCTTCCAAAACAACAGAATGTTCCCGGGTACGGAAGCTCCAGCGAGGCAAGGCAGCGTGACGACGCGGCGCAACGGCATGTGGGCAGCCGCCGCGCTCTTTCTCGCCGCAGCCCTGTGCGGCTGCACGGGAGGCCAGGATACGGGCCCGTACTCTGCGGCGGTGGGCGGCAAGCCCGCTGATGGCAAGCGGCTCATCAGGGTCTATCGATGCGGCGAGTGTCACACCATTCCTGGCATTCCCGGTGCTCACGGCGTATTCGGTCCTCCGCTGAACTTCATAGGACGCCGCGCCGTCATTGCCGGCAACTTCGCTAACTCGCCGGATAACCTGGAGCGCTGGATCGAGTCTCCTCCCACGATGAAGCCGGGTACCGCGATGCCCGAGTTAGGCCTCACCCCGCGGCAAGCGCGAGACATCACAGCCTACCTCTATACACTTCAGTAACCTCTGCACCACAAAGTCTCGCCATCGGAAATAAGTTCCCCGACAGTTACGAATAACAACGCGAAAGTGGTATGTTGCTTTCCTCAGTAACTGCCGATGATGCAAATGGATGAAGAGACTCGGATGGACAGGGTTACTAGCCGCCATTACTGGTGTGCTGGTCGTGGCTGCGATGGCCTGGTTTGCACCCGGGCGGCTGCCCCTGCAACTTCCGCACACGACTCTTCAGCAATTGCAGGAACTGCCAGTCGGCTCCAGCGTAAGGCTGATAGGCCAGGTCACGTACGTCGATCCCGCCGGAAAGCGCATCTGGATTCAGGACGAAACCGGTGCCGCTCCCATTCCATTCGACCCCGCTTTTACTCACGTGCGCGTCGGCGACTCCGTGCGCATTCACGCCATAACCACGGCGCGTTATAACCCAGCGCAGGGCCCCGCCAGCGTCGGACTGCAAAGCGTTTCCATCCAGAGAACCAGTGCGCGGCTCAGGCCGCCGGCGCCGGGACCTGCCGACCTCGACAACTTCCCCTCTCCCGAAAAGAACGGGCTCCGGGTGACTATGACCGCCGTGGTGCGGAATTACGGGCTCGATCCCGAGGGGCGCTTCGGGCTCACCATCGCGAAATCCGCGCATGACGTGGAAGCTATCGTTCCGCCCTTCAAACACGACCTGCAGAACCTCATTGACGTACGCGTCACCGTCACCGGCATTCCGGAGCAGACACGCAATCCGCAGGGCGCGGTCGTCGCCAATCGCCTCTGGGTCGCCTCCTGGAACGACATCAGGATCGTCGGTGCCGCACCGCCGTCTGTCCCATTGCGGGACATCCGCAGTCTCTACCAGCAGAGCGCGTCTCTGAACGATCACCGCATTCGGATCCGCGGCATTGTGAAACAGGTCTACAGCAACTCGTTTCTGCTGGCGGACCGCTGGGGCGCGATCCGGTGCGTAACCAACGGAGCTCCACAGGTGACGCCCGGGTCCGGCGTCGAAGCCGAAGGCTTCCCCAGCCGCGACGGATTGCGCATCGACCTCTTTAGTGCGACGGCAACGTCCGTTCCGAGCCAGGAAGTCCCCGCAGGCGCCGGGCAGGAATCGGCCGATGCTCCGCTGACGACAATTGTGGCCGTGCGGCAGTTGCGCCCGGCGCGAGCAGCGATGGCGCTGCCGGTTCGTGTGACCGGTGTCGCCACCAATGTGGACCCGCAATGGCACCAGCTGTATATGCAGGACGCCACGGCGGGAATCTACGTCAAATACTCCGGCGACTACCCTGGCCTGGCCGCGGGCAAGCGCATTACCGTCTCCGGTCTGAGCGGTCCCGGAAATTTCGCTCCGGTGATCGTCGCGCCGCTCATCAGCATTCTGGGCACAGCGCCCATGCCCCGCCCTCAGGACGTCACACTCGAGAAGGCCGCAGCCGGTATGTTGGACTCGCAGTACGTGACCATCTACGGCATTGTCCATCCCCTGCGTCCAGGTCATCCGCTCATCACCTTTGATCTGGCTACGAGCGTCGGTCAGATTCACGTCTACACCTCTCAGCTCTTTGCGAGCATCGAGAAGTTCCGCTATCTCGAAGATGCCCATGTCCGGATTCGCGGCGTCTTCAGCACCGTCTTCAATTCGCGCCGCCAGCTGATCGGATATCAGCTGCTGGTGGAGGATCCCTCCCATATCGAGGTGCTGGAACCGGCGGCCGGCGATCCATTCGCGCTGCAACCCACCCCGGTTGGCTCGTTGCTGCGCTACTCAGGCCAGTCTCACTTCGGCCATCGTGTCAAGGTCGCCGGTACCGTGACTCTGGTCGGGCGCGACTACGCCTATCTGCAGGACTCCACCGATGGCGTGGAGGTGCGCGGCGACACAACTGCAATTCACGTGGGCGACCGCGTGGAAGCCGTAGGCTACCCTGCCCTCGTCGGACGCTATTCGCCGGTAATGAGCGAAGGTGTCTTCCACAGGACCGGCGTCAGCTCCGCTGAGCCAAAACCGGCCGACCCGGAGTCGATGCTCGACGGCCGCTACGATTCGATGCTGGTGACCGTCGAGGGCAGGCTGCTCATGACCCTCACCGATCCGAACGGGACCGTCCTGGTGCTGCAGTCCGGCGTGCGTACATTCTCGGCGGAGCTGGAAACAGGAGATCCGGATGCAGCCCTGGCCGCCCTGGCCGCCGGCAGCATAGTACGCGTCACCGGTGTCTGCTCCACGCAGGTCGATCCCACGCGGCTCTATCGTGTCGTCGAAGAAGAGCCATCCAGTTTCCGCATCCTGCTGCGCTCGCCGCGGGACATCACGGTCACCCATGCAGCGCCGTTCTGGACGCTGCAAACAACGCTGGGCCTGATCGCCATCTTGTGCCTCGCGATCGCCGGCATCCTAGTCTGGGTTGCGGCTCTGCGCCGTCGCGTGCGCGTGCAGTCCATCGAACTCCAGAAGGCGTTCGAGACCGCGCAGGCCATCCACGACCTCTCGACTGCGATGCAGAACGTCTCCACAACCCAGACCTTCGATTCCCTGGTCTCCGTCCGCGGCAGCAGCGACATCGCGCAGCTAGTCGTCGGATTCAACCAGATGCTGGTCGAATTGGAGCAGCGCGACCGCGCGAAACGCGAGGCGGAAGCTCGCCTCGAGCACATGGCCCTGGTCGACGATCTGACCGGCCTGCCCAACCGGCGCCTGCTCATGGATCGCCTGAAGCACAGCATCGCGCTGGCACGACGCGAAGACCGCAAGCTGGCCGTGGTCTACATCGATCTCGACGGGTTCAAGCTGGTCAACGACAGCCTCGGTCACAGCGTGGGTGACACTCTGCTGAAGCAGGTCGCCGAGCGGCTGCAGTCGCGCACCCGCCAGGCAGACACGCTGGCGCGCCTTGGCGGCGACGAATTTACGCTCATCCTTGAGAACATCCACAGCACCGCCGCCGCGGAGAAGGCCGCGTCCCATCTGCTCCAGGCCCTCGCGTCTCCCTTTGCAGTCGCGGGACACAGCATCAACATCGGCGCCAGCATCGGCGTCGCCGTCAGCCCCGATCACGGCACCGAAAGCGATCAGTTGTTGCAGCAGGCCGACGTCGCCATGTATGCCGCCAAACGCCGCGGTAAGAACCTCATCGTCCTCTTCGGTGCGGAACTGGGCGCCGCCGCGCGTGAACGGCTGATCCTCGAGACGGAACTGCGCCGTGCCCTGGCCGACGGCGAGATCACCGTGCATTACCAGCCCGAATTTGATCTCGTCTCCGGCCACGTTATCCGCTTCGAAGCGCTCGCCCGCTGGACGCATGCCACACTCGGCCCCATCCCTCCGCTCAGTTTCATCCCCATTGCGGAGGAGAGCGGTCTGATCATCCCGCTCGGCGCCTACATCATGGAGCGCGCCTGCCGCGAAGCCGTCGCCTGGCAGGAGAAAGCCGGCCGGGCGATTCAGGTCGCGGTCAACGTCTCCAGCCTGCAGTTTGCCCGCGAAGCCTTCGTCGACGAGGTGCGGGATATCCTCGAGCGCACCGGCCTCCATCCTTCCCTGCTGCAGATCGAACTCACCGAATCCGCCACCGTCAGCGGCGTGGAACGCGCCGCCACCATGATGGATCGCCTCAAAGCCATGGGCGTGACCATTGCCATGGACGACTTCGGCACCGGCTATTCCAGCCTCGGATACCTGCCGAAGCTCGCCTTTGACGCCCTCAAGATCGACCGCTCCTTCGTCAGCGAACTGACGCTGCGCCCCGAGAGTGGCGCGTTCATCGAGTCGATCCTGACCATGGCGCACAATCTCAAGATGCGCGTCATCGTCGAGGGCATCGAAACGCAGGATCAGCTCGAGATCATGCGCTCGCTCGGCGCTGACGAGGCGCAGGGCTACCTGCTCGGCCGCCCCTCGGCCGTACCGACCGCCCACCTCAAAGGGGAACCGGCCATCCTCCTGGCGGCCGAGCCAGTCCGCGTCTGATCCCGGCTTCTACGCGATCCCCACCATCTGCCGGAATTCCGGCTCATCATGCAGGCAATCCAGATCCGGATCGTTCACGACCCACGCCAAATTGCTGTAGCCGGCCGCGACCGCCTTCTTCAGAGCTTCCAGCGCCTCCGCCTTCCGCTTCATCACCCCATACGCGCACGCCGCGTTGTACAGGATGTTCGCATCGCCGGGACGCAGCGCCACAGCCGTTTGCAGGTGGCGGATGGCTTCGTCGTTCTGCCCCGCATACGCCAGAAATGTCGCCAGCAGAACACGCGCGCGAACGTCTTCCGGCACGCGCTCCAGTTGCTGGCGGAGAACCGCCGACGTCTGTTCACGATAGTGCTCGGTCTCCTTCTTCCTCCCAAGACGCTCCAGCGCGTTGATGTACGGCAGGTAGGTGTTGTAATCGTCGCCGCTGGCATCGATCGCCTGCTGCACCAGCGCCGCCGCCTGCTCGTGCTTGCCCGATGCAAAATACGCCCGCCCCAGTATGTTCCACGACCCTTCGCAGTCCGACTTGCGCTCGATGGCCCTCTGCGCCAGCAGCGCTGCCTCGTCATACCGCTTCTGCGCATACAGCAGCCGCGCCCGCGCGACGATCACCTCCGGCAGATCCGGCGCGAGCGCCGTCGCGCGGTCGCAGGCCGCCATGCCGCGGTCGATCCAGTGCTGGCTCTTCTCGCGCAGTTCGTAAATCAACCCGCAGAGATTCGCAATCCCCGCGTGCGCCAGCGCAAAATTCGGATCCAGATGAATCGCCTGCTCAAACATCTGCAGCGCATAGTCGATGTTCTCGCGGCGCGTGTAACTCCTTCCGCGCAGATAGAAATCGTAGTCCTGCGGATCCTCCGTGGGCCGATGCGCAATCGTCTTCTCTTCCTGCGGAGTCAGCGTGATGCGCAGCGCCTGAGCAATACTGCGCGCAATCTCCTCCTGAATCGCGAAGACGTCTTCCAGTTGTCGGTCGTACCGTTCTGCCCACACGGAGTGCCGCGTCGAAGCCTCGACCAGCTGCGCCGTGATGCGCACGCGATTCCCCGCCCTCCGGATCGACCCCTCCAGCACATACGCCGCCCCCAGTTGCTGGCTTACCTGCTGCGCCGTCACCTGCTTGTCGCGGAAGGCCAGCATCTCCGACCGCGGAAAAATATCCAGCTTGCTGATCTTCGACAGCTCCGTGACGATATCCTCGGTAATCCCATCGCGGAAGTACTCATCTTCCTTCGATCCGCTTTGATTCTCGAAGTACAGCACCGCGACTGACTTCTGCTTCACCGCAGCCGCGGCAGCCGTTGTGCCCGACCCGCTCTTGTCCGCAGCCGGACGTTTCCCCGAGCCCAGATCGCGCGCCAGCCGCTTCAGATCGGCGCGCAGTTCAGCCGCCGTCTGGCAGCGCAGATCGCGATCCTTCTCCAGCAGCTTGTCGAGAATGTTTTGAAACGCCAGCGGCAGCTTCGTATTCAGATCGCTGACCGGCCGCGGCGTCTCCCGCAGAATCCCATCGAACACCACCGCCGTCGTGGCGCCGCTGAAGGGCGCATTACCCGTGGCCATCTCGTACAGCACCACGCCCAGCGAAAACAGGTCCGAGCGCGCGTCCAGTTCCTCGCCCCGCGCCTGTTCCGGCGACATATAGGCAACAGTGCCGACCGAAGTCCCGGCGCTGGTCAGCTGATCCTGCATCGCAACCGTCGCCCCGACGCTGCCGCCGTCATCCCCACCCTGCGTCAGCTTCGCCAGTCCAAAATCCAGAATCTTCGCCTGTGCGCGCTCGACCAGGAAGATATTCGCCGGCTTGATATCGCGATGCACAATGCCTTTGGCGTGCGCCGCGTCGAGCCCGCTGGCAATCTGGATCCCGATCTCCAGCAACTCGCCCAGTTCGATGGGACGCTCCGCGATGCGATGCTTCAGCGTCTGCCCTTCGAGCAGCTCCATCGCGATGAACGGGCGTCCATCGAATTCCCCTATGTCGTACACCGTGCAGATATTCGGATGATTCAGCGCCGAGGCCGAACGCGCCTCGCGGTGAAACCTCTCCACCGCCTGCGCATTCTGCGCAATGCCCTCGGGCAGAAATTTCAAAGCCACGCAGCGGCCCAGCCGCGTGTCCCGCGCGCGGTAAACCACGCCCATGCCCCCACCGCCCAGCGGCTCCAAATCGGTGTAGTGGGACACCATTCGCCCGATGATCGAATCAGTAGCTGTCACGAGGGCGCAAGTATAGCGCGCCCCTCGTGCAGTTGGCGCGATTGTTTTTCGGCTATTGAGCGAGTGCCGGAATCACCCCGCACAGGGCGCGTTGCCCAGAAAGACACCTGCACCCGCTTCGCGCTAACCCGTTGCTCACCGGCTCGAGCCTGCCCACGGACGCCTCAGCCCGTCTTGCGCGGCGGCAAGTCGCGCCTCACTCGACCGTCAGGTTCACCTCGTCGATCCACACGTTGTAGGGCGTCTGCTTCGCGTCCCCATCCATCTGGAACGCGACGTTGATCTGCCCCATCGACCACGACGGCTCTGCAGAGTAAAACAGGTCGAGCGGATACGTGTTGTTGTCCACCTGCAGGCTGATGTAGTGCACCTGCTGTCCCACGCGCTCGAACTTCCAGATGATGTGAACCCATTGGTTCGCGGGGAAGCGCGGACAGGGAGCGCTGGTCTTCTCCCATCCGGTGTTCGGCGCGCCATTCCACACGTCCCACTCCCCCGTGTTCGGATAATTCCCGTTGAAGTTGCACTCCGAACCGAACACCCAGCGCGTGTTGTTGATCGTTTGGTTCACGTCGAACTCGAGCGCCTGTGGAGCGGCGGGGTTGTCCACCATCACGTACATGTCGTAGGTGAACTTGGTCGGGCTGTCGCCGCCGCCCAGGTTCATCGTGTACAGCTCATTCGAATACGGCGTATTGCCGCCCATAGTGAAGTGCGCCGAAGATCCGCTCATGGACGGGCTGCTGATGCCCTCGGTCATGGTGGAATCCGCATTCCCCACTCCGGCTGCGCAGATTTGCCCGGCCCGCGGCGATCCCGGCGGGTACAGTGCCGAGCACGGCTCCCAGTTCGGCATCTTTTGGATATTGGTGATGGTCGGGCTCGACGCGGCCCCGGTAACGTTCACGTTCACGCTCGTGCTGACGTTGTTGCCGTTCTTGTCCGTCGCCAGCACCTCCAGGTTGTGCTTGCCGGCGGGCATCCAGAAGAGCCCGGTGAACTGGTTGTAGAAGGTGAAGTAGTCAGCGGTACCGTCGATATACACGCGCTGGTACTGGAAGGCCGCCTGGTTCATGTTGGCGACGGCGGTCATCGTCATCGGCGAGGTGACGCTCGCCCCATCGCCCGGCGTCGAGATACAGGCCTGTCCTGCGGACGTCGAACCTGGCGTCGGCGGAGGAACCGGAGGCGCCGGAGGGAATGGTTGCGGTCCGGCCTGGGCGACCTGCACCGAGGGACAAACGACGGCGCTGGGAGTTCCGCCGCCGCCGCCACCTCCCGATCCGCCGGATCCGCCTGAGCCACCGCTGCCGCCCGACCCGCCGGAGCCGGTGCCGGTGTTGCTGCTCATGCTGGCGG
>DASSKX010000152.1:0-6792 GCA_035689925.1 Acidobacteriaceae bacterium | reverse complement strand
AGATTCGTACGCGCCGCCACATCCGGCACCACGTCGTATCCACCAAGCATCGAAACCAGCCGCGTATTCGTCAGGCCCACCAGCGTGTGCGCGAACGGGGCCGTCCTCCCGGAGCGAAGCACAAACTCCGGCCCGAACAATACCTGGGTCTCCCGCAGATCCGTCCGCAGAGGTCTCATGCTCACGGCGGTCTTGCCCATCTCCGCGGCAAAGTCGCACAGCAAGATGCGCATATAGGGCCGGGGGTTGAAGCTCGCGTTCATCTGCATGCCGTAGTAGTTCTGGCCGGTGGGCTCGAACAGCCCCGCCTGCTGCCCCAGATTCAGGCGCGCATAGGAGAACCCGGCAAACGCCTCGCCCCGCGGATACGTCTGCGCCGTCGCGGTCAGGAATCCCGCAGCGAACAGGACCAGGAAAAACAGAAGGACGAACAGGGCAGTGCGGCAGCCCTCGCGGAAGCGCTCGGAGTCCTGAATCCGTCTTCGCATGCAGACACCGCCCACGCCGGCCTCTGGCACCCAGCCAAATCTCCGGCAAACCGGGCATTGTGTCCCCAATCGAGTCACGGAGCAAATCGTTTTAGCAGAATTTTGATCTCATCGAGTTACTTCGGAATGTGCCGGTTCCGCCGCTGAGTTACTGAACGGCTAGCTTGCCGACTCCTCGGCCGGCTCTCGCCTGGGGGAGGACTCCTGCCGCGCGAGCCGCCCGCGCACCCGCAGCGTCGCAAACACCCCAGCCAGCACCAGCACCGCGCCGATCGCCTGGAGAGTAGCGAGGCGTTCGCCGGCCAGAGCCGCCCCAACGATCAGCGCAATCACCGGATTCACATAGGCGTAGCTCGACACGCGCGTCGGCGAATCATGGGTCAGCAGCCAAACGTACGCGGTATAGGAGATGATCGACGCGGCCACCACCAGATACGCCATGCTGCCCAGCAGCCGTGGCGTCAGCAGTTCCGGGGCGGGCGGCATGCGATGCCATTCCCCCACTGCTCCTGAGAGCGCCAGAAGCAGTACGCCCCCGCACAGCATCTGGACGCCGGCATTGGTCTTCTGCGATGCGGGCAGATCCATCCTGCGCGAGGCCAGAGTCCCCGCCGACCAGCACAGCGCGCCCGCCACCATCGCCGCCACGGCTACCGCCGAAGAACGTCCGGCGGCGCCTGAGCCGGGCAGCGCCAGCAGCACCACCCCGACAAAGCCCACACCGATGCCGCCCACGGCGAGTGCCGAGGCGCGCTGCGTGCGCAGCAACCACATCTCTCCCGCGAAGATCCACACCGGGATCGTTGCCGAGACCACCGCCGCAATTCCCGAGGTCACCCGCGTCTCCGCCCAGAAGAGCGCCGAGTATTCGCAGGTGAACATCACCAGCCCCAGCCCCGCCGACGACAGAGCCTGCCGAAGCGTGAGCGGCGCCCGCTCCCGTCCCAGACTCCACACCAGCAGCACCAAACCCGCCGCCGCAAACCGGAAACCGGCCGCAAAAAAGGGCGGCACCGGAGCCTGCGTCCCGCCCACGAGTTCCCGAATGGCGAGAAATGACCCGCCCCACAGGACGTAGATACACGCGTAGGCCAGCAGCTTGCGGAGGGGCATAACTCAGGATAGCCGGAGGGAGCGATGGAGCATCGCCGGGGCTATTCCGCTGCTCACCACGTCCCGGCGAGGCGATGACCCGCAGGTGGTATTTACTGTCTCGGAACAAGGAGACTACAACTTCCTCACTGCACGATTGCCGCACCGTTCGGAGGTTGAGATGTCAGACGCGAACGCGCAAAAGAAGCTGGTATGCATCACCCAGACCAGCATGGGGCAGCAAATCCTTGATCGCGAATTCTGGCAGAAGCTGGAAAAGCCGCTGGGCTGGCGGCTGTGGTCGTTTAGCGGCCGGCAGTCTGCCGAGTTTTTCACCGCCCAGAACGGCGCCGGCATGTGGGATGGACTCTCCCCGGTGACGCCCGCCCTGCGCGCCAGCGTCCTGACCGCCCTCGGCATGGGCGAGGTCGTTCGCGCGGAACGCCAGTCTGCACCGCCCGTCAGCGTGCCTCTGGCACCGGTCGTGCCCTTCCCGCGCAACAAGTAGCTGCGAAGCCGGCTATCGGTTCTCCCGCGGAGGCCGAATTCCCATCCAGGATTCCACCCTGCTCCGGCCATTCCACTGCGGTACGTCCAGAAACTCCGCGCGGGTCGGGAAAGCTCTCCGCACGTGCTTCTTCAGAAGCACGAAGACCAATCCGAAGACCGAGTGCAGCCACACGTAATCCTCACGCAGAAGCGCAGGCACAGCCCCGGTTCCATCCCTGGAAACCGCTCCGAGGACGACCGCGGCGAGCGCCAGCAGAAGCCCCCCTCCCGCCAGAACCGGTGACCGCTGAGCTGCAAAAACGGCGACGATGGGCAGGGCAAAGACCAGCGTGAGCCAGGCGCTCAGGGAGAGCAGCGAGCCATTGGCACCGATGGAGATCGTGGCCCACACTCCGGCTGCGAGAGACAACACTCCCCAGGTGAGGCTGATGCGCCATATCGTAACTGCGAGCGGGCGAGACATAACTACAACTCACAAAATGGGATTTGGGCGTGCCACGAATCACCACGGGGTGCGGATTACGTCAACCTTCCGGGATGCCGGATTATATGGCCATTCGTAACGCAAGCGTCAAGGGACGCTCCGGAACACTTCCAGTTCATCGACAATTCCGGACCGCAACGTGAGCCCAATCCATGGCAGATGCGGATGAGGCGGCCAGTGAGGCGCCAGGGTCCGGCGGTAATGTCCGGCCGCAGCAAGCGACCGTCTGAGGCCTACCAGCTACCGATGCGCCCTGCTACACTCACTCTTCTCCGATTGTCCGGGAGGGGCGCCCTTTGTCGACCACGCAGCCGGTGAAACCGGCGACCGCCGTGAACTTTCAGCCTTACGTGCCCCCCGGGGAAACCCGCCCTGAACTCACTGTCCGCGCCATCCTGCTCGGCTGCATCTTCGGACTGATCTTCGGCGGCGTCACTGTGTACGTCGGCATTGAGGCCGGGCTTACCGTCGCGGCGTCCATCCCTATCTCCGTCCTCTCGATCAGCGTGCTGCGCGCGCTGGGCCGCGCGTCGATCCTTGAGAACAACATCGTCCAGACCACCGGCAACGCCGGACAGTCGATCGCGGCGGGGGTCATCTTCACGCTGCCGGCGCTGATCTTTCTCGGCTTCGACCTGGAGTACTTCCGCATCTTTGTCCTCGCCATGCTCGGCGGCTGGCTCGGCCTGCTCTTCATGATTCCGCTGCGCCGCCAGCTCATCGTCGAGGAGCACGGCAACCTCACCTATCCTGAAGGCACGGCCTGCGCCGACGTCCTGCTCGCCGGCGAACGAGGCGGATCCTTCGCCAGCCGCGTCTTTCTCGGACTTGGGCTCGGCGCCGTGTACGCGCTCTTCCAGAACAGCGACATCTTCGGCGCATGGCCGGACACGCCCAACTACGAGCCCGACCTCGGCCGTCAGCACATCATGAAGGGTGCGGCGGTCCGCGTGGATGCGGTGCCGGAGTACCTGGGCGTCGGCTACATCATCGGCGCACGCGTCGCGGGCACCATGTTCGCCGGCGGTGTCTTCTCCTGGCTGGTGCTGATGCCGGCCATCTACTTCTTCGGATCGCACCTGTCGGGCCCGCTCTATCCCTCGGTCAAGCCCATTGCGCAAATGTCGCCCAGCGAGATGTGGTCCGCCTACGTGCGGCCGATGGGTGCGGGAGCCGTGGCCGCCTCGGGCCTCATCACGCTGCTGAAGACCGTCCCGACCATCGTCAACGCCCTTAAGGCCGGCATGAGCAATCTGCGCAAAGGGAGCGCCGCGGAGGCCGGCAACGCGCGCACCGACCGCGACCTGCCGATGTCGGTTGTCATCGGCGGCAGCGTACTGCTCGTGCTGCTGATGTGGATCTTCCTCACCTTCAAGCCGGTACCCGGGGCGCAAACCGGCATGCTGGCGAATCTCGCTGCCTCGCTGCTGATCGTCGTCTTCGGGTTTCTCTTCGTCACCGTCTCATCGCGGATTGTCGGTCTGATCGGCAGCTCAGCAAACCCGATCAGCGGGATGACCATCGCCACGCTGATGGCTACGGCCGCCGTGTTCCTCGTCAAGGGCTGGACCGCTCCGGCGTATGGCGCGCTGGCGATCACTGTGGGCGGCGTGGTCTGCATCGCCTCCGCGAATGCCGGAGACACCTCGCAGGACCTGAAAACAGGATTTCTGGTGGGGGCGACGCCGTGGAAGCAGCAGCTGGCGCTGATGATCGGCGTCTGCGTCTCGACATTCGCCGTGGGCCTAACGCTGAACGCTATGAACCGCGGCTTCGAGGAGTTCCACTCCATGGACAAGGCGTGGGACATCTCCGCGCCGCATGACGGCGTGCAGACGCAGGGCGCCTTCACGCGCAAGGAATTCCGCGTGGCGATGCCCGACAAGACCACGCAGTCGAAGCCGGGCAGCCAATATATCCTGCTGAACGCGCTGGGGTCGCATGAGCTGGCCGATGGCAAGTACCTCTACAATCCGCAGACGCACGTCATCGAGGTGCAGTGGATTCAGGGGATCGGCAGCGAAAAAGCAGCCGCGCCGCAGGCGCGCCTGATGGCGACCGTCATCAACGGCATCCTCAGCCAAAAGCTGCCGTGGGGACTGGTGCTGCTCGGCGTCTTCCTCGTCATCGCCGTTGAGCTGATGGGAATCCGGTCACTCACCTTCGCCGTCGGATCCTATCTCTCGATCGCGACCACGCTGGCCATTTTTGTCGGCGGCATGGTGCGCTGGATGGCCGACCGCGCTGCAAGCCGTGAGGGCCTGGCGAGCGAAGGCGAAAGCGAAATCAGCCCCGGCTCGCTCTATGCCAGCGGGCTGATCGCCGCGGGCGGCATCGTCGGCCTGATGGGCGTCGGCATGAAGCTCTGGGAGTCGGTATCGGCACGCGACAACCCTGTGCAGTTCCCGCACACCGCGATTTATCACGACTGGTTCGCCGTGCTGATGTTCGCGCTGCTCGCCGGCTCGCTCTACTACTTCGCCCGCAAACCACTGGCCAACAAATGAGGCGCCGAGATATGGATGTACCCACGCCGCGTGTCGTGCATCATCGTCGCGCCTATACGCTACACGCTGTGCGGTATACGGTTCCTTTCCTTCTGCTCCTCTTCCTCTGCGTCTCTGGCTGCGCACAGAGCGCGGTCGTCACCGCCGATCACGGCCCGAACAGCGCCGCCGCTGCATCCAGGCACTACGTCGTCCTCGTCTCGCTGGACGGTTTCCGCTACGACTACGCAAGAAAGTATGGCGCGACGCATCTGCTCGCCATCGCGGCTCGCGGCGCCAGCGCGCCCGAGGGCATGATCCCGGCCTATCCGTCGCTCACCTTTCCGAATCACTACACGCTGGTGACGGGACTCTACCCGGAGCATCACGGCATCGTCGGCAACCAGTTCTACGATCCCGCCCGCAAAGAGCGCTACACGTATACGGATCCCAAAACCGCCACCGACGGCACCTGGTACGGTGGCACGCCGCTCTGGTCGCTTGCCGAAAAGCAGGGCATGCGCACCGCCTGCTTCTTCTGGCCAGGCTCGGAGGCTGAAATCGCCGGCGAGCGCCCCTCGTACTACCTGCACTTCGACAGCAAATTTCCCGACGAAAAGCGCGTTGAGCAGGTCGTCTCCTGGCTGAAGCTGCCGCCGGAGAAGCGTCCGCACCTCATCACGCTCTACTTCTCCGCGGTCGATCACGCTGGACACGAGTACGGCCCTGACAGCCACGAAACCGCGCTCGCCGTCCATCACCTCGACACGATGATGGGCCTGCTCGAGAAGGACGTTGACGCGCTGCATCTGCCCGTCGATCTGGTCATCGTCTCCGACCACGGCATGGCGAAAATCGAAGGAGGCTGGATCGCCCTCGACTCCTTCGCGCCGCTCGACAACATCATCACGGCGGGCGGCTTCCTCTACGCGCCTGACGAAGCCGCCGCGAATCGCGTCTACCAGAAGCTCAAGGCTGCGGACGCTGCCTTCATGGTCTATCGCCGCAACCGGGTACCGCCTGAACTGCACTTCGACAGCAATCCCCGCGAAGGCGACCCCATCATCATCGCTCGCGGACCCTATGCCGTCGTCCCCAAAGCCCCGCCGGCAGTGCACGCTCCCCTGCCCGGCGAGCACGGCTTCGATCCGTACATGCTGCCGGAGATGAAGGCGGTCTTCTTCGCCGCGGGTCCGGACATCCGCCACGGCGTGAAGCTCAAGCCGTTTGAGAACGTGAACGTCTATCCGCTGATCGTGAAGCTGCTGGGGCTGGACGCTCCGAAGGTCGATGGCAGCCTCAACGTGCTCTCGGGGATTTTGACTTCCGCAGCAGAATCACCGGTCGTCACCCATTAAAGCTGTTCTGCGTCACCGCCGCACTCGACGGAATCCCCCGCAGAAACGTCTCCAGCACCTCGTTCTCGGCAGATAACACTGTCATGTCCGCCGACCGTCCGGCGGCGAGAATACCTACTTCATCCTCGAAGCCCGCCATCCGCGCCGGGTTCCGCGTCGCCAGCGCGGTCGCTTGTTCGAGGCTCGCCCCGGTGAATGCCATAAAGTTCCGCACCGCCTGATCCAGCGTCAGCGTGCTCCCCGCCAGTGTGTCATCGCCGATGATGGCGCGCCCGTTCTTCACGCGGACCTCCAGTTCGCCCAGCCACCACGTGCCGTCCGGCATGCCGGTGCCGGCCATCGCATCGGTGATCAGCAGCGCCCGCTCCGGCCCC
>DASSKX010000151.1:0-5128 GCA_035689925.1 Acidobacteriaceae bacterium | reverse complement strand
ATCGGGGCGGTGATGGTGCCGGAGTCCTGCCTTAGATGCCCATGCACCAGCGCGATGTAGGTCTTCCGCATCTCGCGGCGCGAGAACATCTCGGCGAGACGCGCGTGGACGGTGTCGTTGCGCGCGACAACGATAAGGCCGCTGGTTTGCTTGTCGAGGCGATGGACGATGCCCGGGCGTAGTTCGCCGCCCGTGGAGGACAGCGTTCCGTAGCGATGCAGGAGGGCGTTGACCAGCGTACCGGCTTCGGTTGCCCCTGCTCCGGCGTGGACCATCATGCCGGCGGGCTTGTCGATGACGGAGAGCGCCTCGTCTTCATACACGACGTGCAGCGGAATGTCTTCTGCAAATGCTTTGAGCGGCGGACGGACAGGGTCGCCGAGAACTTCGACGGTCTCTCCGCCGCGCAGACGATAGGAAGCGCGCGGCGACTTGCCGTCGAGGCGGATCTTTTCCTGTTCCAGCAGCAGCTGGACGCGCTCGCGGCTCACGCCTTCCATCTCGGCGGCGAGCCAGGCGTCGAGCCGCTGACCGGCGGCTTCGGCAGGGACCAGGATTGTGCGGTCCACGGTTACGAATGTCCTGCGTACGCTCCCGGCCCGGTCAGCCCGGGAATCCACGAGGGCAGATTGGGCTGGGGAGGCGGCGGAGGCGGCGCGTCGGGCGGAATCCATCCGCGCTGCACGAGCCAGTTGCGCAGCAGCGTCGGCCAGGTGGAGAGCGGCACAATCGATCCGCAGAGTCCGCAGCCGTGGTTGGAGTAGTCGTAGACGTGGAGTTCCGCAGGGACCTGATGCTCGACCAGCGCGCGGTAGAAATCAAGGGTGTTCGCGACGGGAACGGTAGGGTCTTTGTCAGTCGCGAACATGAAGGTGGGCGGCGTGTCATCGGAGATGGCGAACTGGTTGGAGTAACGCTTCTCCATCGCTGGATCGACATCGGGCCCGAGCAGGTTCCTGCGCGACCCGGCATGTGCTTCGGGCAGCGTCATGCTGATGACCGGATACGACAGGATCATGAAAGCCGGCTTGCAGCTTTGCTGGTCGATCGGATCGCTGGACTGGAGCGGGGCCGTATCTCTGTCGCAATGGGTACCCAGCGTAGAGGCGAGATGTCCGCCGGCGGAGAACCCCCACACGCCGAGGCGGTTGGCGTCGATGCCGTAGTCGGCGGCGTGCGCGCGAATGATCCGCATGGCGCGCTGGCCGTCAAGAATCGGAGCCGGGTAGTGATACGGCTTCACGCGATAGTCGAGCACGAACGCCGCGATGCCCTGCGTGTTGAGCCAGCCGGCGATCTGCACGCCTTCGTGGCCGATGGCGACGTGTTCATATCCCCCGCCGGGGATAACAAGGACCGCGGTGCTGGTGGAGCGCTTCTGCGGCAGAAACGGATACAGGCGTGGCTTGTCGATCTCGCCATTGCCCAGCACGCCGGGGGCGCCCTGCGGCCAAAGATACACGGGCTGGGGAATTCCGGGAGGGAGGGGCTGTTGTGCGGTCATCGATGCAGCAAAACCAAAAGCAAGAAGCAGAGCCAGCGCCCAAATCTTCATGCCGCGATTATATTCAGGCGCTGCATGCAGGAACGCGAGCGCTCCGGGCTGCCAGGATTTCAGACGAAGGATTCGTGCGGGAGAACAAAATATGCGTCATGTCGTGCCGCGCGGAGAACTTGTGACGGCCGTCACAGATGCACAGCCCCCAATTTGTGGGTATACTCTGGCCCTCTCCAGGATCCATGCATGTGAGGTGCAATCATGCAAGCTGCCGTACATCCTCTTCCGCTCTCATTCCCGAAAAGCAAACTCCCTCTGCAGCTCGTAGCGAGTTCCACAGTCGAGTCCCGTCCCGTGAGCCGGACCGATCCTTTTGATTCGTGGCTGGAAGCGTATTGCCGGTTTCAGGACGATTTTCTGCACGACGAACTGGCAGCGGGCGAGGGCGAGAGCTGGCTGCAGGACATGACCTAAGCAGCCCCGCAACTCAGGCGTTCGTGGCGGGCAGTGGCGATGCCAAGGGACGGCGCAGCCACAGCGCTCCGCCGGCAAGCACAGCAAGAATCGCGAGCATCTGCGGCAGGGTGAGCCCGGCGAGCACCGGAGCCTCGTCTCCGCGGAAGAACTCGATGAAGAAACGGGCGACTCCGTAGAGGAACAGCCAGGCTCCAGCCAGTTCGCCGGCGCGGCGGCGCGGCATCGCGAGCAGCAGCGCAAAGATGAGCAGCGATGCGGCGGCATCGTACAGCTGCACGGGGTGGACCTTCGCCCCAAGCGGCACGCGGTACCAGAGGTAAGCGATGAAGCTGCGATAGGTGACGCCCCAGGGCAGCGCGGTCGGGCGCCCCCAGTCCAGGCCTCCGCAGAAGGCGCCGAGCCGGTTGATGCCAAAGGCAAGCGCCAGGCCCGGAGCCGCTGCGTCCGCGACGCCGAGCAGGGGCAGGCCTTCGGCCAGGGCATACAGCGCAGCGGCCAGAATGCCGATGACGGAGCCGCCGAGGGCGATCCAGGTGCCGGGAATGTTCGCGAGGCCAAGAACCCAGAAGGGATGCGCGCGGAAGGCGTCGTAGTTGGTGAGGACGAGGAGGAGGCGGGATCCGAAGAGCGCGCCGATGATGCCGATCAACCCCAGGTTCCAGAGTTTGTCGGCTGGCAGACCTATGCGCCGCGCCTGGAGCACTGCGCAGGCCAGGCCGGCAAGCAGCGCGACGGCGGTCAGGACTCCATAAGTGGGAACGGCCACGCGTCCGAAATGGAAGAGGAGAGGGTGCAAGGAATCAGCCGGTAGCCGGTGGCCGGTCGCCGGTAGCAGATACGCTCAGCTGACCGCTGAAATAGAAGAACCGACCCGCTGGGCCGTGGGACGATGCGCCGGTGAACCCGTCCTAAGACGGTGGGAACTCTCCGCGGCTCTTTAGGCATTCCGGACTGGCGGACATTGCTCACCGAGCCGATTTGTCGAGTCGAGCTCCCTGTTCAATGAATGTAGGTTCAACCAGCGTTGACCGTCCTCACCTGCTTTGCAGGCCGGTCTCTTGAGTGGATGCTAACGGGGGGCACCCGATTTGGCAAGTTGCGGGAGGCGATCCAAAAGTGGGATTGCGCCGAACTCCTGTGCAGTCAGGAAGAAGAGCCCTGAAATACCGGGAGATTGCTACTCGCTGCCACCCGGCCCTCTCGTTACACTAACTTTCGATGCTGCGCACCGTCCAGGCGACTCGCTATGTTATTCCGCTGCGCGAGGGCGGCTCGCTGCCGGCCATTGTCGAAGCGGATGACCTCGGCCTCTATGTGGTGAAGTTTCGCGGGGCCGGCCAGGGCATGCTGGCGCTGATCGCCGAGGTGATTGCCGGAGAGATTGGCCGCGCGCTGGGGCTGCGGGTTCCGGAATTGGTCTTCGTGGAGATCGATCCGGCGCTGGGGCGCAATGAGCCGGATTATGAGATCCGGCAGTTGCTGAAGGCGAGCCCCGGGCTGAATCTCGGCCTCGACTACCTGCCGGGCTCGACGATGTTCGATCCGGCGGCGCGGGACAGCGCTCCGGCAGAGGAAGCCTCGCTGCTGGTGTGGTTCGACGCCTTCGTCCAGAATGTGGACCGCACACCGCGTAATGCCAACCTGCTCGTCTGGCACGGCAAGCTCTACCCCATCGACCACGGGGCGGCGCTCTTCTTTCACCATAACTGGGGGACGCGGGAGCAGAAGATCGAGTCGCCGTTTACGGAGATCAGCGAGCATGTGCTGCTCCCATGGGCCACGCAGATCGAGCACGCGGCGGCACTGGCGCACGAGCGGCTCACGCCGGAGACGCTGGAGCGTATCGTGAACCTCGTGCCTGAAAGCTGGCTCGCAGCGGTTCCCGATGGCGTGCCTGCGGCCGAACGCCGCGCCGGATATGTGGACTTCCTCACGCGCCGGCTGGCTGGGTCGCGCATCTTCGAAGAGGAGGCGCAGCGTGCCCGCCTCGTTTGATTACGCCATCCTGCGCGTGGTGCCGCGAGTCGAGCGGCAGGAGTTCATCAACGCCGCCGTGGTGGTGTACTGCCCGGAGCGGCGATTCTTAGCCGCGCGCGTCCGCTTCGATCCGGCGCGCGTGCTGGCGCTGTGGCCGAAAGCGGACGTGAACCTGATCCGGCAGCACCTCGAAGCAGTGCCGCGCATCTGCGACGGCGACGAAAGCGCAGGGCTGATTGCGCGCCTCGAGCAGCGGGAACGCTTCCACTGGCTCACCGCGCCGCGCAGCACCATCATTCAGCCCTCGCCGGTGCATACAGGCGTGTGCGATGCGACGGACGGCCTGCTGGACCGGCTGGAGAAGCAGTTCCTGCTCTGAACGGACATCGCCTCAGAGCACAGCTATTCGTGGTGCAGCGCCGTCATCGGCACGACCCTGGTCGCGCGCCAGGCGGGGATGTAGCAGGCCGCCAGCGCCACCGCGCAGAGCACCAGCGCGACCACGGCATAGGTCAGCGGATCCGCTGTGCCCACACCGAAGAGCACGCTGCGCAGGGAGCGCGTGAGCAGGAGCGACGCGACCAGCCCCAGTGCAACACCGATCAGCGTGAGTCGCATGCCCTGGCCGAGGACGCCGCGCAGGATCACCGGCTTCTCCGCGCCGAGCGCCATGCGGATGCCGATCTCGTGGGTACGCTGCTCCGTCGTGTAGGAGATGACTCCATAGAGGCCGACGGTCGCCAGCAGCAGAGCGATGATGCCGAACGATCCGGCCAGATCAACCGCGACCCGCTCGAAGACCGACCCCATCAACATGTTCGACTCAAGGCTGGTCGCGTTGTAGAGCGGCAGGTCGGGATGCAGCGCGGCGATCGCGCCTTCCACGGCCGCCGCGCGTGCCAGCTGATCACCAGCGACTCGTACGTGCAGAGTGACATTGCCCGCATAGGATTGCCAAAGCGGAACGAGGATCAGCGGAGCGGGATCGTAGATGAGGCGGCGGTATTTCGCATTCTCGATGACGCCGACCACCGTTCTCCACTGGCCGCGCCAGCGGATGCGCCGGCCGACTGCGTTTTGTCCGGGCCAGTAGCGATGCACAAACGCCTGGTTCACGATGGCCACCGGCTGAGCTCCACCGCGATCGCTTTCGGTGAAGTCGCGCCCGGCCAGCAG
>DASSKX010000150.1:0-4232 GCA_035689925.1 Acidobacteriaceae bacterium | reverse complement strand
CGCTGCCGCTGGCCGCCGGAGAGATTCTTCCCGTGCTCGCCGGCTTTGGTCTGGTAGCCGTCCTGTAGCGCCATGATCTCGTCATGCACGCAGGCCAGCTTCGCCACGCGCATCACTTCGGAGAAGGATGCATGCGGCCGGGCGAAGCGGATCGTATCGAGCAGCGTCGCCTCAGAGAAGAAGACGCCGCCGTTCTGCGAGAGGCAGGTGCACATGCGGTGCAGCTGTCGGGTCGGCCAGTGCCGCACGTCGCGTCCGCCGACGTAGACGCTGCCGGCGTGGGCATCGTAGAGGCGCTCCACCAGGTTCAGCAGCGTCGATTTCCCGCATCCGGTGCGTCCGACAAAGCCGACCTTTTTGCCGCCTTCGACGAAGAGGCTCAGCCGGTTCAGTACCGGCTCGTCGGGACGATAGCTGAACTCGACATCGCGGAATTCGAGGCTCACCTGCTCGGGAACGGTCAGTTCGTCGGCTGCGCTGGCCAGCGCCGGGGTCGTGGCGCTGATGCGGAGGAAAATCTTGATCGGCTCCCATGCTTCGCTGATGCGCGCCCATAGCCCGGCATAGCCCCAAAGCGATCCGCAGAGCTGATCGGAGAGCATGTACAGGTAGACCAGCATCGCGCCGTCCAGCTTATGCGCCGACAGCATGCTCATCCAGTGGCAGAGCAGATAAGCCTGCAGCACGAGGATGACGAGATTCTTCGCCAGCCCATACCAGCTCTGGATCTTCGCCTCCGCCAGGCCATGGCGCTGAATGTCCGCATGAATGCGGTGGTACTCGTCCTCGACGCGCTGCTCCTGGTTGTAGCGGACCACGTCGGCGCGCATCTCCATGCACTCGATGCTGAGCGAGTAATCGGAGGCATACCGTTTGTAGCGCGCCTCGCGGTGTTGCGCGCAGAGGCGGGTTTCCTCGATGGCGAGCCAGAAGAAGACCAGCGCTGCGGACGGCAGAATCATGACCCAGAACGAAAGCCCAACCCAATGCCGCAGCAGGAAGAGGCTGAGGATGGCCGTCGCGATCAGCGGGCACACCTCGCGCGCCAGGCTATCGCTGGTCTGCGCGAACTTGCTGACGCCGTTGGTGATCTCGCCGCGGCGGCCACCGCTGCTGCCCGTCTGGTGCCATTTCTGGTCGAGACTGAGCATGCGCGAGAAGACGCTGACACTGAGCTGCCGGAAGAGCGGATAGCTGACGGACTTGGCGAACTTCCACCCCATCGCCTGATCCATCGTGTCGAGCAGCAGTTTGTAGGCCAGCAGCACACCCAACGCGATCAGCACCGACTGCGCCGGATTATGCTCGTAGGTCCGGATCAGGAGAACCAGACCATATCCGCCGCCGATCACCAGACCCTGGCGGAGGAGCGTAAACGCGATGTACCAGGCAAAGCCCCACCGAAATGGGGACAAAAGCCGCTTCAGCTCAGCGAACATAGATCTTCCTTGAGGCTCGCCTCAGGCCCGTTGCGTGGAATGGTGGCTTAAGGGTAGCTGTGAGTTACTGCGGAAACAATGCCCCGAATGGAGCAGGGCACCGCCTCTCCAGGACCCTCCCTGCAGCTCAGCCAAACAGCCCTCAGCCAAACAGGCGTGCGCCTCTCCGGCCTCACCACCGTGCAGCAGGAGGTGGCCGCCGGACCGTATTCCAGTTCTTTCCCTCGTGTTCAGGTTGGGGACTCTCCGCGACGGCACCATTGCCATCGAGTCGCATCATGGCATCCCCGATTGCGCCAATCTGTGATATCGGTCACGGCCTGAGACGCAAGTCGCTGGCGTAACTCGCTCAAAGCGCAGACCCGGACGGTTCCCGGCCCAACCCTCTCCCCCATCCATCGTCTAAGCTAGAGAAATGGGAGAATCCCCGCGGGAATCAGACTCTTTTGACGTCCTTGTCATTGGCGCCGGCCCCACCGGCATGGCGTGCGCCATCGAAGCGCAGCGCGCCGGATTCCGCGCCGCTCTGGTCGATAAGGGCTGCCTGTGCAACTCGCTGTTCCACTACCCCTCGCATATGACATTCTTCACGACCTCGGAACTGCTGGAGATCGGCGACATTCCTTTCCCTAGCCCCAACGCCAAGCCGAGCCGCAACGAGGCGCTCGAGTACTATCGCAAAGTCGCCATGTTTTATAAGCTCGATGTCCGCCCCTATCAGCGCGTTGAGCAGATTACAGGGCAGGATCTCGACTTCACCGTGCGCACCGCGGATGAGTTCGGCCGGATCCACCGATACCGGACCCGCAAGATCGTCGTCGCCACCGGCTACTACGACTTGCCGAACCTGCTGAACATCCCCGGCGAAGACCTGCCCAAGGTTCGTCATTACTACAACGATCCGCACCCCTACTATGGGCTGGATGTGCTCGTCATCGGCGGCAAGAACTCCGCTGCCATCGCCGCGCTCGAGCTCTGGCGCCACGGCGCACGGGTCACGCTGGTCCACCGCGGCCCGTCCATGCACCGCCACGTCAAATACTGGATCAAGCCGGACATCGAGAACCGGATCAAAGCCGGCGAGATCACGGCGTACTTCAACTCCTCGGTCACGCGTATCGATCCGGACACCGTCACGCTGGAGACGCCGAACGGTCCCGTCATCCTGCCGAACGAGGCCGTCCTCGCACTCACCGGCTATCGGCCTGACTTTGATTTCCTGCAGTCCCTCGGCATCCGCATCGAGGGCGAATTTCGCTGCCCCGCGTGCGACCCCTCGAGCCTCGAAAGCAATGTTCCGGGCATCTACCTCGCCGGAGTCATCATCGCAGGCGATAAGACCAACGAAATCTTCATCGAGAACGGCCGGTTTCACGGACGCCAGATCGCCGCGGACCTGAAGCAGAAGCTCCCGGCTGCGGCGCTTACAGGAGCCTGAGCCGCGCATTCCACGTAAGGTGTTTTTCGAACGAGAATGAAGTTTCCCAGACCACACACGATGCGCGGGCAATTGATGGTGGCCCTCGTCCTGTTTGAGGTCATCGTCGTCGTCATTTTCGGAGTCCTGCTCGTCCATCAGCAGCAGAGTGAACTCGAGAACCGCCTGCACCGCCGCCTCGAAGACCAGGCGTTCCTGGCCGCCTCCCAGGCCACCATGGCGCTCGAGGACAATCGGCCTGAAGAACTCCAGCGCGTGGTGCAGAACGTCGCTCAGCCCGACAGCATCACCGCGGCCCAGGTCACCGATCTTCAGGGACGCACCCTGGCCAGCACCGACCCCACCATGCTGGGCAAGCTCGCCCTCTCCAGCCGCGAGAAGAACTTTCTCCGCAGCATGGACAAGCCCATCATCTTCAGCGCCAAGCCAACCGAATGGGAAGCCGTCGCGCCCATCCGCGTACACGGGCAGCTCACCGCTCTGGCGTGGGTCTACCCGAATTTCCATCCGGACCGGCAGGACCTGCGCTCGCTCCTCAGGATCACCATCCTTTGGGCAGTCTTCGTCCTCATCGGATGCACGGCGATTGCCTGGCTCATCACGCAATCCATTACGGGCCAGCTCGGCCTGCTCACCCGTGCCACGCGCCGCCTGGTGCAGGACTCCGAAGACACCGGCGCGTTTCCGCTGCCGGTCAAATCCGCGACGGAAGCTGCGGATCTGACCGTCGCCTTCAACCGCATGGTCGCCGCCATCGCCGACCAGCGCGCCGGCCTGAACGAAACCCTGGCGCTGCTCGACTCCATGCTGGCCAATGCGCCCATCGGATTCGCCTTCTTCGACCGCAAATACCGCTTCGTCCGCGTCAACCAGTTCCTGGCGGACATGAACGGCTACTCCTTCGCCCTGCACCTCGGCCGCGGAGTCGGCGGCATCCTTCCGCCGGCCACGGCTGCCCGGCTCGAGCACCACATCGAGGAAGTCTTCTCCACCGGCGAGCCGGTGCGCGACCTCGAGCTCTCCTGGGAGGCTGAGCCTGGCCGTTGGCGGAGCTGGCTCGCCCATCTCTATCCCGTCCGCACCGATCCCGACACCACCCGCTGGGTGGGAGCCATCCTCGTCGACACCACCGAGCAACGCCGCGCCGAAGAAGCTCTGCGCCGCACCGAAAAGCTGGCGGCCGCCGGACGCCTCGCCGCCAGCATCGCGCACGAGATCAACAACCCGCTGGAAGCAGTGACCAACCTGCTGTACCTCATCCGGCAGGAGAACCTGTCTCCGTCGGCGTCGCAGTTTGCCGACATGGCTGCGCAGGAAGTCGCCCGCGTGTCGGCGATCACCCAGCAGACGCTGCG
>DASSKX010000149.1:0-2844 GCA_035689925.1 Acidobacteriaceae bacterium | reverse complement strand
GCAGGGCTCAATCATTGGTACAACGGCGACATGTCCTACCGCGCCGTCATGGCGATGCTGACGCTATGTGGCTGCATCGGCCAGTCGGGTGGCGGCTGGGCGCATTATGTCGGGCAGGAGAAGCTGCGGCCGCAGGCGGGCTGGCTGCCCGTCGCCTTCGCATCCGACTGGGTGCGGCCGTCGCGGCAGATGAACGGCACCAGCTTCTTCTATGTCCATACCGATCAGTGGCGTTATGAGCGGACTGATCTGCGCGAGCAAATCTCGCCGCTGGCCGATCCGAAGCGGTGGCCCGGCACGATAATCGACTGCAATGTGCGGGCCGAGCGCATGGGCTGGCTGCCGAGCGCGCCGCAATTGATGGCGAACCCGCTTGAAGTCGCGCGTGAAGCCCGCAAGGCGGGCAGGGACCCGGCCGAGCATATAGCAGAAAGCCTGAATTCCGGCAGCCTTCGGATGGCCTGCGAGGATCCGGATGCGCCGGAAAACTGGCCGCGCAACATGTTCGTCTGGCGGTCCAACCTGCTCGGCGCGAGTGGCAAGGGGCACGAGTATTTTCTCAAGCATCTGCTCGGCGCACGCAACAACGTGCTGAACGAGGAAAGCGATCAGCGGCCGGAAGAGGTCGTCTACAGGGACGCGGCTCCCGAGGGGAAGCTCGACCTTCTGGTGACGATCGACTTCCGCATGAACACGACGACGCTGTTCAGCGACGTCGTGCTGCCGACCGCCACGTGGTACGAGAAATGCGATCTCAATACCTCCGACATGCACCCGTTCATCCATCCGCTGCAGGCAGCCGTTGATCCGGTCTGGGGCGCGCGGTCGGATTGGGCGATCTTCCGTGGGATCGCAGAGACTTTCCAGCGTCTGGCGCCCGGTGAACTTGGCGTGGAGGAGGATGTTGTCCTCACGCCTTGCCTCAAGGACACTCCGAGCGAGCTCTCGCAGCCCTATGGCGGCGAGGATTGGCGGCATGGCGGGGCGAAGGGTGTGCCGGGCCGCACCATGCCGACGATCACGGTGGTGGAGCGGGACTATCCGAAGACCGGCGATCATTTCGTCAGTGTAGGCCCGCTCCTGGAGGAGCGCGGCAACGGCACCAAGGGCATGGTGTGGGATACGAAGGAAGAGGTAGCCCGCCTGCGCAATGTCAACATGCCGGAGATCGGCGAACACGACAGGCCGCGGATGTGGAGCGACCTCGATGCGATCGAGACGGTGCTGACACTTGCGCCCGAGACGAACGGCCACGTGGCGCTCAAGGCCTGGCAGGCACTCTCGAAAGTAACGGGACGGGACCACACGCACCTGATTGCGCGCAGGGTCGACGAAAAGATCGAGTTCCGCAACATTGCTGCCCAGCCGCGGCCGATCCTCACCTCACCGGTCTGGTCCGGCATCGAAAGCCACGAGATTTGCTACAATGCCGGCTGGACGAACGTTCACGAATTGATCCCGTGGCGCACGTTCACGGGCAGGCAGGAACTTTATCTCGATCATCCGTGGATGCGCGATTACGGCGAGGCCTTCGCGACCTACCGGCCGCCGCTCGACACTCGTTCAGTCACCGACGAAATCACAAAGCTGCACGACAACGGCAATCCGCCGCTCGTCCTCAATTTCCTGACGCCGCATCAGAAATGGGGCATCCACAGCACCTATACCGAAAATCTCATCATGCTGACGCTGGCGCGCGGCGGCCCGATCGTCTGGATCAACGAGAAGGACGCGGCCGATGTCGGTCTCGAAGACAATGACTGGATCGAGGGCTTCAATCGCAACGGCGCGCTCGTTGCGCGTGCCGTCGTCAGTCAGCGCATCCCGCGCGGTGCGGCCTTCATGTACCACGCCGCTGAGCGCACGGCGAACGTGCCGGGAAGCGAGATCACGCAGAATCGCGGCGGCATCCACAATTCGGTGACGCGCGTCGTCATGAAGCCCACCCACATGATCGGCGGCTACGCGCAGTTCTCCTATGGCTTCAATTACTACGGGACCGTCGGCTCGAACCGCGACGAGTTCATCATCATCCGCAAGATGAAGGACGTGGACTGGCGCGACCGGCCGTTGTCGGAGAAGCGGCCGATCATGCGGGCCGAGGAGAAATCACGACTGGAGGGACAAGGGGCATGAAGATCCGCGCGCAGATCGGCAAGGTCCTCAATCTCGACAAATGTATCGGCTGCCACACCTGCAGCGTCACCTGCAAGCAGGTCTGGACCACCCGGCAGGGGATCGAATACGCGTGGTGGAACAATGTCGAGAGCAAGCCCGGCATTGGTTATCCGAAGGACTGGGAGAACCAGGAGCGCTGGCGTGGCGGCTGGGTTCTCGGCAAGGGCGGTTCGCTGCGGCCCAAGACGGGCGGCAAGTGGCGCATCCTGTCGAAGATTTTTGCCAATCCCGATCTTCCCGAGATCGACGACTATTACGAGCCCTTCGATTACGAATACTCCTATATTCATGGCGTTCCCGAAACGGAGGCTGCGCCGACTGCGCGGCCGGTTTCGATCGTCACCGGCGAACGCATGGAGAAGGTGGAGTGGGGACCGAACTGGGAGGAATCGCTCGGGACGGAATTCCACAAGCGCGCGCACGACTACAATTTCAAGGATGTCGAAATGGCGATCTACGGCGAGTTCGAGAACAGCTTCCTCATGTTCCTGCCGCGCCTTTGTGAGCACTGCCTGAACCCAACCTGCGCGGCAGCCTGTCCCTCCGGCGCGATCTACAAGCGCGAGGAAGACGGCATCGTCCTGATCGATCAGGACAAGTGTCGTGGCTGGCGGATGTGCGTCTCCGGCTGCCCGTATAAAAAGATCTACTTCAACTGGAAAACCG
>DASSKX010000148.1:0-4303 GCA_035689925.1 Acidobacteriaceae bacterium | reverse complement strand
TGGTCGTTGCGGTGGACGACGGTGGCGTCGAGGAGTTCTGCGCCCGCGGTGCCGGTGGCGGGGTCGCGGGGGTCGAAGATTTTGGTTTCGCGGAGGGCGGTGGGTGCGGGCGATTCGGGCATGGCTGGGTGTCGCGCCGAGGATCAGGCTCTGCGACTGATGCGGCAACGCGTCGCTTCATTATCGGGCATGGCTGAGATTTCTCTCTCTGGTTTGCAAGGCGCTGCGTCTGTCGCCATTCTGCTTGCAGGGAATGGTGACGCTGTGGCACGATCCGAAGACTTCCGCCGACATTCCCCATGCTGAGAGCGGGCCAGAAAGACCTGCCTGATGAACCGACGCAGCACTCCGCCCGTGTGGCTGATGGGCCTGTCGAATACGACGCTGGGTCTCGCGAGTGGCATTGTCGACTTCGCGCTGCCGCAGCTGATGGCTGCGGAGAAGATTCCCGAGGCGAAGATTGCTGCGATCACGGCGATTGCGTTCTCGCCTTCCTTCTGGTGCGTGCTTTTGGGCCCAATCCTGGACGTGCGGTTCAGCCGCCGCTGGTACGCGACGCTTTTCGCGGGCATTTCGGGAGTGTTGTTTGCCGTTGCATTCCTCAGCCTGCATCGGCTGGTGGTGCTGGAGATTGCGCTGACGCTGGCGAATGCCGCGGCCAGTCTGTCGGGCGCGGCGCTTGGCGGGTGGCTGTCGAACATCGTCGAGGCAAAAGACCGCAATGCGCTCAGCAAGTGGATGAACATCGCTCTGATTGGCGGAATGGGGGTCGCGTCTGTCCTGAGCGGCGAACTCACCCGTGCTCTTCCGATGGGCGTTGCGGCGGCAGCGATGGGCATGATGCTTCTGCTGCCCACGGCGATCTTCGTCATCATGCCCGCGCCGGGGCCGGACCGGAGTCTGGCGGCGGAGAGCTTTGCCCAGTTCAGCCGCGAGGTGCTGAGCCTGCTGCGGCGCCGGGAGGTGGTCGTCGTGCTGGCGCTGTTCCTGTCGCCGTGCAGTTCGTTTGCGCTGACGAATCTGCTGGGAGGGCTGGGCGCGGATTTCCATGCAACGGCGCGGGAGATCAGCCTGTCGGGTGGGATCGGCCAATTCGTTCCGGCGATCCTCGGCTGCTTTGTCTTTCCTGTGATCGCGAAGCGGATGCCGCTGCGATTTTTCTATTTGGCCAATGGCGTTGCGGGGAGTCTGCTGACGCTGGGGCTGCTTGTTCTGCCGCACGCGCCGTGGACGTTCGCGCTGGCCATCTTCGGCGAGTTTCTGTTTCAGGCGGTCGCGTTCTCGATCCAGATCGGGATTGTGTTTGAGGCGATCGGGGCGAACAATCCGCTGGCGGCGACGACGTTTGCGTTTCTCACGGCGGCGACGAATATTCCTGTGACGTACATGATGGTCGCGGACGGGCATGCGTACGCGGCGGCAGGGATTCACGGGGCCTTTGCGGCCGATGCTTCGATCAGCATTCTGACCTGCGTGGTGGCGGGGGTGTTGCTGGCGCGGTTTGGGCGTCGCGCGCAGGGTGCGACGGTTGAGGTTCCGGAGCCGGTTGAGGTGGCGGTGGAGTGATTCCGGCCGGAGCGTTCAGCAGACCCGCGATCAGGGCTTTGAGGCGATCACCGATTCGAGTTCGGCGATGTGGGTGGCGAGGGTGGTGAGGTCGTCGGCGGTGAGGGGCGTGTCGGCCTGGAGGATTTCTTCGAGGGCGGAGGCGAGTTCGCTGCCGCGGGGCAGGCCGAAGGTTCCGAGGACGCCGGCGAGTTTGTGAGCGGCTTCGCGTCCTTCGCGGCGGGCGTCGTGGTTGTGGAGGTCGGCGGCGAGGGCGGCCTGCGTGGCGTGCAGAACGGCCATGCGCTCAAGGATGATGGGGCGGCTCGCGCGCCAGATTTCGTTCAGCTTGGCGGCGAGTTGCGCGGTGTCGCTCATTCGTATTTCCAGCCGAGGACCGCAGCGATGTCTTTGGCGAGGGTCAGCGGGTCGAAGGGCTTGAACATGACGCTGGCGACGCCGAGGTCGGAGAAGCGCTTCTGATCGGCGGACTGCACTTTGGCCGTCAGGAGGATGACGGGGATGTTGCAGGTCTCGGGGAGAGAGCGGAGTTCGCGGAAGGTGGTGGGGCCGTCCATGACGGGCATCATGACGTCGAGGAGGATGGCGTCGGGCTGTTCTTCCTGGGCCTTCATGATGCCGACGGCGCCGGAGGGGGCCATGGAGACTTCCCAGCCGGCAACGGTTTCGAGGCTGAGGGCGGCGACGGCACGGATGTCGTCTTCGTCGTCAATGATGAGGATGCGACGGGGCATGGGTGTCCTGGTGAAGAAGTACTGGAACCATTATGCCGGGGAAAGCGGGATCAGGCCTGCCCGGAAGTAACTTCTTCGTTGGGGGTGGTGAGGGAGGCGCGTTCGGGGAGGAAGACGCGGAAGATAGCGCCCTGCATGCCGTTCTGCTCGGCCCAGATGCGGCCTCCGTGCTGCTGGACGATGGTGCGGCAGATGGCGAGGCCGAGGCCGGTGCCGCCTTTCTGGCGGGAGTCGGAGGCGTCGACCTGCTGGAAGCGGTCGAAGATGGACTCGAGTTTGTCGGCGGGAATGCCGCGGCCCTGGTCGACGACGCTGAGGGTGACGCCTTCGGCGGAGCGGGTGACGACGACGCGCACGATGGATTTCGCCGGGGAGAACTTGATGGCGTTGCTGAGCAGGTTGGTGATGACCTGCTGGAGGCGATCGGCGTCGGCTTCGAGGGGGGCGGGAACGCCGTCGCAGATGAGCGCGACCTGGTTGGCGTCGGCGACCGGCTGCATGGTTTCGATGACCTGACGGGCCAGGTCTTCGAGGTTGATGGGGCGGAAGGCGAGCGGGGCGCGTCCGGACTGCATGCGCTCGAGGTCGAGGATGTCGTTGATGAGGCGGATGAGGCGGTCGGAGTTGGCGACGGCGATGCGCAGCAGGGTGGCGGCCTTGTCGCTGACCGGGCCGAGCATGCCGGCGGAAAGCAGGCCGAGGGAGCCGCGGATGGACGTGAGGGGCGTGCGCAGTTCGTGGCTGACGGTCGAGATGAACTCGTCCTTCATGTGGTCGAGGGCGTAGCGCTGGCTGATGTCGCGGAAGCTGAGCACGGAGCCGACCGGCGCGCCTTCATCGACCATGGGCATGAGCGCGAACTCGACGGGGAAGCTGCGTCCGCTTTCGCGCATATAGACGTCCTGGCCGGAGGCGCTTTCGCCGGAGGCGAAGGCGCGGCGGGTGGAGCAGCCTGGGCCGCAGTTGACGGTCTGCGGGTGCAGGGTGGCGTGGATGTCCTGATTGATGAGGTCGGCTTCGGTGTGCTCGAGCAGGCGCGCGGCGGCGGGATTGACGAAGGCGATGCGGTTGGAGGAGTCGACGCCGATGATGCCGTCGGCGACGGAGCTGAGAATGAAGGCGCGCTGGCGATCGAGCTGGCGGAGACGGGCTTCCTGTCCGGCGCGGGCCATGAACTGGCCGACCGATCCGCAGACGGTTTCGACGGTGGCGAGCAGGTCGACGTCTTCGCGGATGAGCTGGCGGGAGAAGCATTCAACGACGGCGATGACCTGATTGCCGACGCGGACGGGAACGCCCCATCCGGAGATGTATCCGCAGACGCGTGCGCTGCCGCGGCGGAGGAAGGCGATGTCGGAGCGGACGTCGGTGACCCACCAGGGCTTGCCATGCGACCAGACGAGGCCGGGGAGGCCTTCTCCGCGAGAGAAGACCTGGGCCTGCGTTTCGCGGAGGAATTCCTCGCTGGAGCGGCCGCGGGCGTGCCAGGTGACGCGGGGGCGGATGACGTGCTGCGTCTCGTCGACCACCCACATGGCGGCGAACTCGGAGGAGAAGGTGTTGCAGAGGGCTTCGAGGACGCGGGTGAGGCCTTCCTCGACGGAGGTGGTTTCCCCGATGATCTGGCTGACGACGAGCTGAATGCGGAGGCGGCGCTCGCGGCGGTTCTGCTGGGTGACTTCGCGGAAGGTGGTGCGGACGGAGACGGGTCCGGTTTCTTCGCGACGGCAGCTGAGGCTGGCTTCCACCTCGACGGTCTCGCCGGCGGCGTTCTGGAGGCGGAGCGGGTGGCGCTCGACGCGGACGCCGTGCAGCGCCTTGTGGAAGAGGGCGGCGGCTTCGGCCTGGACTTCGGGCGGGAAGGCGGATTCGAAGCCGATGAGGCTCTCGAACTGGGCGGAGTCCATACCGAAGAGATTTTGCCAGGCGGGATTGACGTAGAGGTAACGGCCGCGGGGGCTGAGAGTGGCGATCATTTCCGCCGAGTTCTCGAAAAGGTCGCG
>DASSKX010000147.1:0-2852 GCA_035689925.1 Acidobacteriaceae bacterium | reverse complement strand
CTACGACGTTGCCGCGACCAGCAACAAGACGGACGTGGTGGCCGCCTTCGTGGACGCCTGCAAGGAGTACGGACTACGTCCAGGCTTCTATTACTGCATCATGGATCCGCGCAACGAGAGCAAGTTCGACTGGGATGCGCCGATCAGTGACTCGTATTACCAGCTGATTCGGCAACACATCACAGAGTTACATTCGACCTATCCGAACACCTTCTACCAGTTATTCGACATTCCATGGAAGGCCAGCCTGGAGCAACGATGGGATCTGTACCGGCTGGTGAAGTCGTATAGTCCGAACTGCATTATCGTGAACAATCAGGGGTTCAAGCAGAGCCGCGTGAATCAGGGGCGCTTCTGCGAGCCGGGAAGCTGGGGCACGGACGTGATCAATGGCGAGGACACGCTGCCTCCGCTGGAAGGCCACGATCCTCACGTCGTCTATGACAAGAAGACCTGGTATATGCCTTTTGAAACGTGGCTTCCGACCGGCCCGCAGCTCCCGTCGATGCCGTGGATGCATTCCTGGGTCTGGCATCCGTATTACAAGCCACAGCCGGCGGAAGTGATTGCGCAGGCCTATCGCCTGATCATGCAGGCCAATTCAAATCTGCTGCTCAACATGGCGCCGGACAAGACCGGCCGCATTCCGGACGATCAGGTGGAGACCTTCCGCCGCGTCGCCGAACTGATCAAGTCGCAGGCGTGCTGAAGAGTACCTGAGCAATTCCAGATGCGGCTAACTGGCCGCCGAGCGCGCCTGCTCCGGAGCAGCGTCGACCTGCAGAGCACGCATCACGGACGCGGCTGCGTCCTGGCCAGTGCGAATGCAGTCCGGTACGCCGATACCGGAATAGGCATTGCCGCAGAGCGCGAGCCCGGGCAGCGCGGCCATGCGGTCTTTGACCAGCTGCATGCGCTCGAGATGCCCCACCCCGTACTGGGCCATCGCCTGGCGCCAGCGGTAGATGCGCACGAAATTCGGCAACGCTTTAAGCCCCAGGACCTCGTCCAGTTCCTTGAGCACGGTCGCGGTCAGGCTAGGGTCGCTCGCGTCGAGCAGGGCGTCATTCCCGGCTCCGCCGAGAAAGCAGCGCAGCAATCCTTTGCCTTCGGGCACGCGTCCGGCAAACTTCGCGTGGACGAAGGTGCAGGCGAGCATGCGGCGCCCTTCGGTGGTCGGCACGAGGTAGCCGAAACCCGGCGGCAGCCCCGCCAGCTGATCGATGTTGTAGCCGAGCGTGAGCGTGATCGAGGAACTGTACGGCACGCCCGAGAGCGCGTCCGCGAGCGGGCGATCAATCAGGCGAAGCAGGCTCGCTGAGGCCCATGCGGGCAGCGCCAGAATCACAGCGTCGAACGGATCGGCACCGAATGAGGATTCAACCACCCAACCGGCTTCTTGTCCGGCGCGCGGATCGGCATCGACACGAGAAAGCGCGTGAACCCGCGTGCCGAGGTGGACACTGCCTTCGGGAAGCTGCGCGGCGAGCGCGTCGATCATCTGCCGCATGCCGCCACGCAGAGTGGTAAACAGCGGCGGCGCCTTTTTCTGCTGCCCGCCGGGCGCGGCCATTTTCTTCCGGGCCGCGAGCATAGCGCGCGTCAGGCTGCGATGGTTCTGCTCCATCTGCACCATGCGCGGAAGCACAGCGCGCACGCTGAGCTGCGATGCATCGCCGCCGTATACGCCGGAGAGCAGGGGAGAGACCAACCGATCCACGGTCTCCTGTCCGTAGTGGCGGCGGGTCATCTCCGCAACGGATTCATCCTGTGTGGCGGGCGCGGGCGGAAAGAGATATTCGAGGCCCATGCGCAACTTGGTGCCCCACGAGAAGAGCCGCGTCATGGCGGTAGGAACCAGCTTCGTGGGCACCATGAACATCAGGCCGTCCGGCAACGGAACGAGCCTATTCCTGACAACGATGTAGGTGCGGCGCTCCGCGTCGTTCGAGGGCAGCAGCTGGTCGCCGAGTCCGAGTTCGCGGCACAGGGCCGCAGCGGCAGGCTTTTCGGTCAGGAAGGAATCGGGGCCGCCTTCGACCACGCAGTCGGCGATGGTGTCGGACTGAATGACGCCGCCGAGCTGGTCGGCCGATTCGTACAGGGCGAAGTCGATGTCGTGCCCGGCGCGCCGCGCCTTTTCGAGGGTCCACGCAGCGCTCAGTCCGGCGATGCCGCCGCCGAGGATGGCAATTCGTTTCATGGATGCTTTGCAAACCTCGCGCTGGGACGCGTGTACGTGCCTGGTTCCATTATCAAACTTTTTCCGAGTGCCGGCCGTTGCACACGACCGCACACGTGGAATGTATTCCGCTTCGCACTCGGCTATAGGCCGCTTCCGTTACGTATGCGCCACCTGCAACTGCACCAGGTCGTGCGCTTCGCAGCCCGGAGTGGCCACCTTCGTCTCCTTCGGATCAGGCTGGTAGCCGCGGGGCACGTAGATGCAGCAGGGCTCCTCGGCGAGCACGTCTCCCGTAACGGCGTAGGCGCGGGCGCGGCTGCCTCCGCAGATATTGCGGAACTCGCAGGCGCCGCACTTGCCGTGCAGCTGATCGGAGTCGCGCAGCTTTACGAAGATGGGCGACTCCTGGTAGATGTGGGCGAGGGTGTCGGAGTGGAGGTCACCGCCTTCGATGGGCAGGAATCCGCTGGGATAGACCTTGCCGATGTGCGAGATGAAGACGAACCCGCGGCCGTCGTTGACGCGCTTCGTCGCCCAGCCCACGGCTTTGTCTTCACTGCCGCGGCCCGGGTGCGAAGCCCAGCCGTGATGCGCTGTGGGCGCGGCGCCCGCATCGTCGTGTACGCCAACGGTGGGGCGGCCCTCCTTCATCCGCTGCTGGATCAGG
>DASSKX010000146.1:0-3398 GCA_035689925.1 Acidobacteriaceae bacterium | reverse complement strand
AGCACAAAAGCGAAGTACAGCAGCATGATGAGCCAGTCGATGATGGTCAGGTTCACGCTGTGTGGTTCCTTCCGATGGAAAGAAAATGGCGGGTTCGCTCGCCACTGTACACGCTTGCATCAGGCGAAGTCCAGATAACGGAAAAGCTACAGCTAAGAAGCGGCGAGCTATTCAGAGCGACTGCACGGGGATCAGCGTGAGGTCGTCGACGAGGCCGACTTCTTTCTGGACGAAAGGCTCCGCATAGCGGACGCCGGCGAGGGTGCCGTAGTGGCGGGCTTCGGCGAAGGTGCGCTCCCGGATCTCTTCTTCGGGGACGAAGAGGCCGGTCCCAGCGCTCTGATTCGCGTATTGCGACTGGTAGGCCATCAGGGCCCGATGCCGGTCTTCGATGAACGGGCTGATGTCCACAACGAAGCTGGGGCGTACGTCGGCGTAAAGGCTGGCGTACAGGATCTTGAAGGGGCGATGCGGTGCTGTTCCCGTGTCGATCTTCGCGAGGCCAGAGAGGAAGCAGGCCTCGTAGCCCAGGGTGGAGGTGGTGTAGTGGTCGGGGTGGCGGCCGGTCCAGTAGGGGAGGATCACCACGCGGGGGCGGACGCGGCGGAGGACCTCGACGATCTTGAGGCGGTTCTCCCAGGTGTTCTCAACGCGGCCGTCGGGAATGTCGAGTGCTGCGCGCCAGGCGACGCCGAGGATGCGGGCGGCTTCTGCTGCTTCGGCGGCGCGGTCCTGCGCGGAGCCGCGGGTTCCAGCCTCGCCCTGGGTCAAGTCGAGGATGGCCGTGCTGACGCCGAGGGAGCGCATGCGGAGCAGGGTTCCGCCGCAGGTTTGCTCCACATCGTCGCGATGGGCGGCGATGGCCAGAACCTCGGCTGCGACGTGTTCTGCCATCTTCGGGCTACAGATTAGTAGTTGGTGTTGTTGCCGTCGCTGGTCGCGTCCATGTAGGCCACATCGATGACGGTTCCGGCGAGGGTCACGTTGGTGTTATCGAGCGCGGCCATGTTGGTGGTCTTGTAGATGTACACCTGTCCGCCCTCGGCGGTGTAGACCTTGTGCAGGCCGGTGACTGCAGCAATTCCGGTGCCGTCGCCCTGGTAGGAATTGACAGTAGCGGTATTGGACGCCGTGTTGAACATGGTGATACAGCCGTAGGGCACATTCGCGCCCGACTGCGCCCGCCGGAAGCGCACACCCGCGTTGCACTGGGAGGAGCCGATCCAGAGGGTATTGTCGTCGGCAAAGACCATGCGGCTGTGGATGCCGTCGCCGATGGAGTAGGTACCGGTGATGGTCGCGGCGGGCATGCTCAGGACGGTCAGAAAGCCGGCGTAGAGTCCGGAGGAGGGGTCCAGTTTCTGGCCTGCGACATAGAGCGTATTGCCGTTGAAGAGAGCGTTGGTCGCTCCATTGGGGATGGCGATGTTGTTCTGCGCGACGAGGGCAATGCCGCTGGCGCCGAAGCTTCCGGAGTTGAGCGACGAGGGAGTGATGGGGATGGTGGTGAGGCCGGCGGTCGTGCCTCCGCATTCAGGACCGCAGTTCACGACATATGCGGTGGTGCCATCGGGAGAGAAGACGGCCTTGATGGGGTGATCGAAGCTGGCGTTGGGGCCGGTGCTGACCGGGAAGACGCACCATGTGGGCAGCTTCAGGGGTTCGCAGTCCTGCGCGCCGAGGTAATTCGGATTGTTGATCGCCGCGGCTTGCTGCGTGGCATTGAGCTGCACGATGCTGTAGACAGCGAACGAACTCGGCGTATCGACATTGACCGTGTGATTCGGCGCCTGCACGCCATTCTGCACGAAGACGAGAGCGACGGTTCCGCCAGGATTGACGGAGATGCCGTAGGCGTTTCCGAGATTCAGGGTGACAGAAGCCGATTCCTTGCCGCCGCTGCGATTGATGGCCGTGATCACGTGGGCCGACGGGTTGACGGCGTAAACGTAATTGAGATCGCGGCTAATGAAGACGCCGTTATAGGGGCTGCCCTCAGCAGTGCTGGAGGGGGAGCCGGAGACTGTGGCGCTGACCTTTTCGCCTGCGTAGCTGACCAGCGACAAGCTGCCGTCGGCAGCGTTGTACACTGCGCCGGCCTGCTCTTCAGGCAGGTTCTGAATCGTGAGAGGCAGGTGTCCGGAGTATCCGGAGATCTCAAATTGGCCGCCGGAGGCGTTATGGGCATGGCGGATGTCGTAATAGGCATCCACGAACGGCAGAGAGCCGCTGGAAATGATGCTGGGGGTCTGCTCAGCGATCAGGACACGGTTCAGAACGCCGCTGGGCGGGAGCGTGCGTCCGGCGAAGTAGTAGTTCTTGCCGCATGAGCCGACGACGATACAGACGATGAAGACCGCGCTCAGGACCGCGAATGGGTGCAGGGAACTTCTCTTCTTCAAAATCTCAGAACCTCACCATTTGCATGGCTCATGAACTCGTGGGAAAGCCAAGTATATCAGGGCAGAGCAGGCGATTTGGGGCGCGCGGCGGGGAGCACGGATTGGTGAGCCCCTGTTAGCATGAAAGGACGGATTACCCCGGATGACGAGCCGTCTCGAGAAGATTTTTGGAAATCGCACCGTCCTTTGCGACGGCGCCATGGGTACCTCTTTGTATGCGCGCGGGGTGTTCATCAACCGCTGCTTTGACGAGCTGAATCTGTCACAGCCGGAGCTGGTGCGCTCTGTCCATGAAGAGTATCTGCAGGCTGGGGCGGAGATCATTGAGACGAATACGTTCGGCGCGAATGCGTTTCGGCTGGAGCGTCCGGGACTGAAGGACAAGGTTGCGGCTATCAATCAGGCGGGCGTTCGGCTGGCGCGTGAGGCTGTGCGCCAAGTGGCCGAGAAGCAGGCCGCCACGGCGTATGTGGCGGGATCCGTCGGACCTCTGGGCGTGCATCTGGAGCCGCTGGGCAAGACGGGTCTGGATGAGGCACAGGCCGGATTCGCGGAACAGATTCAGGCGCTGGCGGCGGGTGGGCCGGGTGTGGGCGCCGACTTGCTGATCGTCGAAACGATGACGGCGCTGAACGAGGCAGAGCAGGCCGTGCTGGCCGCGCGTGCTGTGGCTCCGGAGTTGCCGGTCTGGGTGCTGGTGACGGTCGATGAGGAAGGGAACTGCCTGGACGGCAGCGCGCCGGAGGTGGCCGCGGCGCGCATCGGATCCTGGGGCGTGGACGCGATTGGCTGCAACTGCAGCGTGGGCCCGGCGACGGTGCTGTCGGCAGTCGAGCGGATGGCGAGCGCGACATCGCTGCCGCTGGTCGCGATGCCGAACGCCGGCATGCCGCGGTCAGTGGATGGACGCAACATTTATCTGTGCTCGCCGGAGTACATGGCGAGTTTCGCGCGGAAGTTCGCAAAAGCCGGCGCACAGTTCATCGGCGGATGCTG
>DASSKX010000145.1:0-4528 GCA_035689925.1 Acidobacteriaceae bacterium | reverse complement strand
ACCTGCTTGAGGGTTTCGCTCTCGCCGAGAAGCCAGGAATCGCTGCGCTCCCGAATCGTGCGCGCGACGAGCAAATACATCACCAGAAACACGACCGCGCTGCTCAGGGCGAAGACAATGGTGCTGCGCAGCGCGAGACGCCATGCCGCCGTCCTGTAGAACGATTTGCCGACCCGGTTGAACATGCGCCGCTTCAGTCCCTCAGCAAATAACCCACGCCCCGGATCGTGCGGATCAGCGGGCGCTCGGAATCGCGATCGACCTTGTTGCGCAGCCGGTGGATGTGGACGTCCACGATGTTCGTCGAGGTATCGATGCGCATCTTCCAGACGTGATCCAGCACCATAGCCCGCGTCACCACGCGTCCGGCATTGCGGCACAGGTATTCGAGCAGGGCAAACTCCTGCTGGGTTAGTTGCAGTTCGGCGCCGCCGCGGCGAGCCTCGCGCCGGATCAAATCAATTTCCAGGTCCGCGACCCGCAGGCGCGTCGTCTCCGACTGGCCTGGCGTGCTCCGCCGCAGCAGGGCGCGGAGCCGGGCCTGGAGCTCTGCGACGGCGAAGGGCTTGGTCATGTAGTCGTCGCCGCCCTTTTCCAGACCGAGCACCCGCTCGTCCACGGAGCGCCGCGCCGACAGGATCAGCACCGGAGCCGTGACTCCCTGGGAACGGAGTCGCTGGATCAGCTCCAGCCCGTCGATATCGGGAAGTGTCAGATCGACGACCAGTGCATCGTGCACGCCGTCGAGCGCCAGTTTCTCCGCCTGGCTTCCCTGCGAGCACGCGTCGACGCGGAAGCCCGATTCGGTCAGAGCCCGCGTGAGAAATTCGCGGATCGTATTGTCATCCTCGACCACCAGCAAGCGCATGAGTTCTCCTCAAATGCGAGCAGCCCTTGCGGCCAGCGCCAGCGCATCCTGCCAGAATCGCGTCGAGGAATGAACCAGCCCCAGGACGCGATCCAGCGCGGCAACAAAGTGCTCAAGACTTTCAGGTGAAGCATTCAGGGGAGGGGCGGCCTTCAGCACGAGGAAGTTGTTGCCGCAGATTTGCGTCAGGATACCGTGTTCGCGAAAGAGCCGCATGACGAGCATCTGGCCGAAGAGCGCCGGATGCACCTTCTGAAATGCCTGGAAGGACAGCCGCGTGGCCAGAGAGCGCGGTGCCTGGAAGACAATGCCGCTGAAGAATCCCATCCCACGCACTTCGGCCACCATCTCGTACCCGCCGATCCGCTCGCGCAATTGCTGCCGGAACTCCTCGCCGACGCGCAGCGCGCGCTCGGCCAGGCTTTCCTCCTCCAGCACATCCAGCATGGCCAGCCCAGCGCGCATGGCCAGGCTGTTCTCGCTGTAGGTCGAAGTGTGCACGATGGCTCGTCGCAGCGAGTTATACACCGAATCGTAGACGGCGTCGGTCATGAGCACGGCGCCGCTGGGGACTAGGCCGCCGCTCAGGGCCTTGGCCAGGATGACCACATCGGGCTCGATCCCGTAATGATGGCTGGCCAGGAAGGCGCCGGTGCGCCCCAGGCCCGTCTGCACCTCGTCCATGACGAGCAGCGTGCCGTATTTGCGGCAAAGCGCCTGCGCGCTGCGGAGATACTCGGCCGCTGGGATCACAATTCCGCCTTCCCCCTGCATCGGTTCGAGGATCAGGGCCGCGAATTTCTTCGTCGCCAGTTGCTGCTCGAGCGCGTGCAGATCGCCGAAGTCCACGAACTCGACGCCAGGAATCAGCGGCCCGAAGCCATCAGACCAGAAACCGTGATCCATCAGCGCCAGCGCTCCGCAGGTCAGCCCGTGGAATGCAGCGCGCGCCGCCAGCAACCCGTTGCGTCCCGTATGCGCCCGCGAAAACTTGATCGCCGTCTCGACGCCTTCGCTGCCGGAGCTGCAGAAGTAAGCTTTGCTGACGCGACCGCCAGCGCGCGCGCACAGCCGCTCCGCCAGCTCACCGGCGGTGGCGGCGACATGGCTTTGGAGCATCGAGGGGCCGGAGCTGTCCAGCTCGCGGTGCAGGGAATCGACGATGTAGGGATGGTTGTGGCCGGCGTTGTAGACGCAGTAGCCGGAGAGGAAGTCCAGAATCGTGCGCCCGTCCGCGGTGCGCAGCTTTTCGCCGCGGCAGTCAACGTACTCGGCGTCCATTTCGAGCAGGTTCAGCAGCCGCGCCCACTGCGGATTCACATGCGCCGCATACGCCCGCCGTCCCAGTGCCTCGGCAACCGAGGTCTCAGCTATTCTCATGCAGGATTCTCTCTTCTCAGACTACGCTCGGGGCCGGGCCAGGATTTTGCCCAAGCATTACAAACCCTTCATTCTCTTAGCTCTGCTGGGTTCCGTCTTTGGACTCGGGGTGGGCAGGGAGGTAAGCAGGCCGGAGACAGAAAAGGCGCGTCCCAGGAGGACGCGCCTGCACGTGCTCTGTTTTGAGCTATTTACCAGTATGTCAATAGAGGGCGTGCCTGGGAGGGCGCGGTCTCGTGGAGCTGTGCGTGGCGCAGCGCGAGGGCGGCAGCGATGCTCTTTACGTCGCGCGTCCAGCGCGGCAGGATGAATGACATGGCGAGCCCCTCCGCGTTGCACAACAGCCCGAGGAACAGCGAGACTCGGATGAGCATCGCGCCTCCGCTGGTCGCGAACGCGGCTACGACCGCGACGGCCAGCACCAAGCCCCAGGATTTCGCCAGGTACGAGTGATAGCTTGCGGGTTTGCCGAATTTTGACAGGTCCACCACGTAGCGGATCGCTTCCAGCCCGAGGAGCGCCAGCAGCAGGGGAGCGTTCTCCCGCAGGGCGGCTGACCGGCCCGTCCACAAGGCCAGGGCGACGAACAGGTAGAAGACGGTGTCGGCCATCGAGTCGAAGAGGCGCAGGCCGGCTGTGTCGCACTTCCAGCGCCGCGCCAGGATGCCGTCAAAAATGTCAGACGCCAGAGCGCTCAGCACCAGCGCCGCCAGGCCGCAGCCGCTCCAGTTGCACCGCTCGCCGATGAGGATCACCGGGCCGAGCCCCGTGCGAACCGCCGCCATCCACCAGGGAATGATTTGCCGTATCTGCATCGCGGCCTCCCGCCAGCCAATCTGCGGATGGAAGGAGCGTAGGCCGATTCTCCCGGCGTCGGGTGCGGGACGCGTACAGTTTTTGGAGTGTCACAGGACTTGTCAGAGGGCGAAGCAGCGCGCGACCTCGGCGGTCACGGAGTCGGCGACGATGGGGAAGACCACCACTTGCTTCTTGCCGGCGAGGCCTGGCAGTTTCGCCGTGGCGGCGTCGCAGAGGATCACCGAGACCTCCGACAGCCCGCGACGCCAGTCGGCCTGGCGCGCATCGCGAAAGAGCAGCGTCTCCGGCGCGAGGCCGGCTGCGATGAGCATCGTCTGGGCCGTCGTCAGGAACTGCGGCCAGCGGGAGACGACTCCGACCAGATGGCCCTGCGGAGCAGGAAGCCACGGCGCCAGCCAGTTGTTCGCGGAGCGGATCGGCAAAAGCACCAGTTCCGCGCCGGCCCAGAGCGCCGCCCGAACCTTCGCCTCCTGGCTGGGGCGGCAGACGAAGATGGCGGGACTTCCGTCCTGGTGGCTGCACTCATCGAGTCCGCATGCCGTCACCGGGACGGAGACGAGGGCCGCCAGTTCCGTGAGCAGAATTTCGCGCGCCTCGGCTTCCGGATCGACCAGGACCAGCCGCTCCGGACGCGGCGCAGCGGCCCACTCCGCCAGCCGTCGCCGGATCGCCTCACCGGGAACCTTCATCTCGCGCATTTCGCGCAGGAAGCCGCCAAAGCGCTGCTCGAGTAGCTGTTCCGGCGTGGTCGCGGCACTTTTCTTTGCGCGAATGTAGACGCCGCTGCCATGCCGCCGCTCGGTCCAGCCGGTGCGTTCCAACTCGCGATAGCCCGCGCTGATGGTGTTCGGATGGAGCCCAAACCGGCGCGCCAGCTCACGCGTGCTGGGCAGGCGGTCGCCGGGCCGCAATTCACCGGACAGGATCGCCAGCGTCACCTGCGTGACGAGCTGCCGATAGACAGGGACTTCACTGCTGGAGCTGAACCAGAGTCGCACGCGGGCCCTCGGAGATTTGCGCCGATTTTACCGCGCAGCCTTCTCCGCCGCCTCGACTGTATGTGCGATGAGAGTCGCGATGGTCATCGGGCCGACACCCCCCGGCACCGGGGTATACGCGGAGCAGCGGTCGATGACGCCGGCCAATTCGATGTCGCCTACGCCGCCGGGATGATAGCCGGCGTCGACGACGACCGCGCCGTCGCGGATCCACGTGCCGCGGATAAACTCGGCCTTACCGACGGCGCCGACGACGATCTCCGCGCGTTGCACCACTTCGGCCAGGTTCTTCGTCCGCGAATGGCAGATCGTCACGGTGGCGTTCGCGGCCAGCAGCATCATGGCCATGGGGCGGCCGAGGATGGGGCTGCGGCCGACCACAACCGCTTCGCGCCCTTCGATGGGAATCTGATAATGCCGCAGCAGCCGCATGATCCCGGCCGGAGTCGCCGATCCATAGGCG
>DASSKX010000144.1:0-10271 GCA_035689925.1 Acidobacteriaceae bacterium | reverse complement strand
GACTTTGAAGGCGACCAGACCTACACCGAAAAGCGCGGACACAACTTCACTCTGAATGCCACTTTCGCCGAGATCCGCCCCGAGAACTACGACGGCCTCGTCCTGCCGGGTGGCCGCGCGCCCGAGTACCTGCGCCTCGATCCGAAGGTGCTCGACATGGTCCGTCACTTCGCCCGCGAGAACAAGCCCATCGCGGCCATCTGCCACGCCGCGCAGATCCTCTCTGCGGCCGGAGTGGTGAAAGGGAAGAGGGTCAGCTGCTATCCGGCATGCTCGCCGGAGGTGGAACTGGCCGGCGGAACCTTCGCATCGTGCGAAATGACCGAAGCCGTGGTCGATGGCAACCTCGTCACCGCCCCCGCCTGGCCTGCGCACCCCGAGTGGCTGGGCAAATTCCTCCCCGTGCTGGAGAAATACCTGGCGGCGAAGCCGGAACTGGCCGGCGCTGCCCGCTAGAATCGCTGAACTAAACCCGCACACAGCCGGACTGGAACGAGTCAGTACCAGTCCGGCTCAATTGCCAGGATTTTCATCCAGAATGCCATTGACTCGCAGATAAACCCGGGCTACTCTGCAGGCAACTCGAATCCTTTTGGCGCCGACAGCCAACTCGAATCGCAGGGCCCCTCTGAGGCATCCAAGTCAGCGTGGGGCTTCCACTGTTGCTGCGGTGCCGACCCGCTCCACAAACTATTTCCAGCCGCGTGGCCATGGCAAGGCTACGACCGGAGGCATTGCCCTCACCTGATGAGAAAACATCTCGAGATCACGCCCAATCTTGAGCCCCTCTTTGGGACCCGCGACGAAAACCTGAGACTGATGGAGGAAGCCCTCCACGCCCACATCGACCTGCAGTCCGATGCGGTGCTCGTGGAAGGAGCCGAGGAGGCCATCGCGCGTGTGGAGCGCATTTTTCAGGACTACGAAGCGCTCCGCCGCCAGGGAATCCTGCTGCAGAATGGCGAGCTGAACGGCATGCTCCGCCTCGTTACAGCGGATCCGTCCGTCTCGCTGCGCAGCCTCGCCGAAAGCGGCAAGCAGCGATCCGCCGGCATCAAGCGCATGGTGCAGCCACGTTCGCTTAACCAGCGCCGCTATGTCGAGTCGATCGAGCAGAACGATATGGTCTTCGGCATCGGCCCGGCCGGCACTGGCAAGACGTATCTCGCCGTCGCCATGGCGGCCTCGGCCTTGCTTGCCAAGAAGGTCAGCCGCATCGTGCTCGTCCGTCCGGCCGTCGAAGCCGGGGAGCGCCTGGGATTCCTGCCCGGCACGCTGCAGGAGAAGGTCGATCCCTATCTTCGCCCGCTCTATGACGCGCTGTACGATCTGATCGAGCCCGAGCGCGTGGACAAGATGCTCGAGCGCAACGTGATCGAGATCGCTCCGCTCGCCTTCATGCGCGGGCGCACGCTCAATGACTCCTTCATCATCATGGACGAGGCGCAGAACACCACCAGCGAGCAGATGAAGATGTTCCTCACGCGGCTCGGCAACAACGCCAAGGCGGTGATCACCGGCGACATCACACAGATCGACTTGCCCAACCCGCGCAAATCCGGTCTGGTGGAAGCGATGAATGTTCTCGAGGGCGTCGACGGCATTCATTTCGTCCACTTTGAAGATGGCGACGTCGTTCGACACCACCTCGTGCAGCGCATCATCCGCGCCTACGAGGGCTTCGGACGCGAGCAGCAGCAGCTGCCGCTGTCGATGGACGAGGGCACGGAAGTGCGTGTCTCGCAGCAACCGCAGTAAAGAAACTGCTTACGGACGCCCCATTCTGGCTGCTCTCGATTGCGGAGCAGACGAGTGGGGCGTTTCCCGTTTCGGTGGAAGTCTTGCCCCTCCGCTGCGCGATACAATCAACCTTCGATGGCTTACCAGGTCCTTGCCCGTAAATACCGTCCCCAACGCTTTTCTGACGTCGCCGGGCAGGAACACGTTACGCGCACGCTCCTCAACGCGCTCTCCCAGGGCCGGATCGCCCACGGCTACATTTTTTCCGGACACCGCGGAATCGGCAAGACCACCATTGCCCGCATCCTCGCCCAGGCGCTGAACTGCCGGAATGCCGTCGGCTCGCCCGAGCGCCCGACGCAGGAGCCATGCGGCGTCTGCGATTCCTGCACCGAGATTCGCGCCGGCAACGCTGTTGACGTCCTCGAAATTGACGCCGCAACCAACCGCGGTATCGACGAGGTTCGCGAGCTTCGCGAGGCCGCGCGCTACCGCCCCGCCCGCGATAAATACAAAATCTGGATCCTCGACGAAGCCCACCAGATCACTGACGCCGCGTTCAACGCGCTGCTGAAGACCCTCGAAGAACCACCGGAGCACGTCGTGTTCATGATGGCGACCACGCAGCCGGAGGACATCCCGCAGACCATCCGCTCGCGCTGTCAGCACTTTAGCTTTCATGCCGTCAAGTTTGACGACATCCTCGCGCAACTCCGGGCCATCGCTGCGCAGGAGGAGATCGACGCCGAAGACGCGGCGCTGAACCTGCTCGCCGAAGCCGGCGACGGCTCCATGCGCGACGCGCTCTCCATCATGGACCAGGCCATCGCCTCGGCTCCCCTGGTGGACGGCCGGCCGCACCTTGCCGCCGACGCCATCCGGGAGCTGATGGGCTCGGTCCCGAATACCGTTTTCGAGCACCTCCTCGAGGGCATCAGCGCCGGCCAGACCGCCGCCGTCATTGAGCAGGTGAACACGCTGCTGAACGCCGGCAACAGCCCTGCCGCCATCGCCCGCCAGTTCGTCCGTTATCTGCGTAACACGCTGATGTCCCGCATCGGCGGCGAAAACTCCGACCTGCTGCAGATCTCCGCCGACGAGCGCGCCCGTGCTGCGCGTTCCGCGATGCTCTTCTCCGAAGAGGACCTCACGCGCTTTCTCCAGGTCATGCTCCGCACCTTCGATGACCTGAACTACCGCCAGGAGCAGCGCTTCCATCTTGAACTCGGCCTGGTCAAGCTCGTTCATCTGCAGCGCCTGCTTCCCGTCGAAGAAATCCTCAGCCAGCTCCCTGGTACCAGCGGTTCCGGCACATCTTCCGGCGGAATGGGAACGCCAGGCCGCGGCATCGCCGCGTCGCCCGCGCATACGGCTGCCGCTCCTGCGCGACCCGCAGCGGCGCCCCGGCCATCGCCCTTTGAATCCGACCGTGAGCGGAAATTCGCCAGCGAGAGCGGCACCGCGCCCGTAGCATCGACACCGAGCCCCCGGTCTGCGGCGCCCAGCACGCCACCATCTTCCACAACGCCGCGTGCCCTGTCGCCGCTGGAGAGCGTGGCCCGCATCGCCGCTGAGCCGAAGCCCGCGGCATCCGTCGGCATCGCTGGGCCAGCGGAACCTACCGACGGCACGCTCGCGCTCGCGGCCTCTGCCGCACCCTCGCTTGACAGCATCCGCGACGCTATCTGCGCGGCGCTCGATCGCGAGGGCCACAACACTGCCGCCGCGCAGCTGCTCTCGGGCAACTGGACGGTGCAGGGAAGCGCTATTCAGGTCGAGCTGCCCATGCGCAAAACCATGCTGGCGCTCACCATCAACGCCGATGCCGAAGCTATCTGCCGCAAAGCCATGCGCGCTATCGGCGCCACGCAGAAGATCACGTTCGTGCCCAGCGAAAACGGAGCCGCTTCCGGAGCGCCCGCCCGCTCGCCCGCTCCGGTTGCAGGCGGCGCGCAATCGGCCGCGCTCGATAATCCGCTGGTGCGCAAAACTCAGGAACTTTTCAAAGCGGACATCCGCAGCGTCCTCGACCTGCGGGACAACACTTCAGGGAAGGACACAAAGTGAATCCGTTCAAGCTTCAGGAAATGCTCGGCCAGGCGAAGCAGATGCAGGAGCAGGTGCAGCAGAAGCTCGCCGCTACGGTTATCGAAGCCTCTTCAGGAGGTGGCGCGATCTCTGTGCGCATGAACGGCAGAAAGGAAGTCCTCAAGGTCACCATCGATCCTTCGGCCGTCGCCAGCCTCAGCGGCCCCACGCCTGACGTCGAGATGCTCGAGGATCTGATTGCCGCCGCCATGAATGAGGCCGGCCGCCGCGTCGACGACGTGCTCAAATCGACGGTGCAGGGCATGATGGGAGGCCTGAACCTGCCGCCAGGGCTTCTGTGAGCGTCCAACAAGGCTGATGAAAACGCGCCGCGAGTTCTTTCTGCAGTCCGGCCTGGTATCCGCAGCAGCCCTGCTGACGCGTACGGGTCTCGTGGCGCAGCAGGCACAGGCTGCGGCTCCCGCAGCGGGAAATCAGGCCTCACCAAATCCGGCGGTGCAGCCCAATCCCACGCTGCCCGATCAGCTCCGCAAAGCAGCCGCCACCGAGACCATCAAAACCACGAAGCTGACCGACACGGTCTTTCTCCTCCAGGGGGTCGGCGGCAATGTCGTCTGCCAGACTGGACCTGACGGCAAGCTCGTCATTGATTCACAGATCTCCACCGGCACGCCTCAACTGCTCGACGCGCTCACAAAGCTCGGCCCCCACCCGCTCCATCTGCTCGTCAACACCCACTGGCACTTCGACCATACCGACGGCAACGCAGCGCTGCGTCTTCAGGGCGCCTCCATCGTCGCTCACGACAACACGCGCATCCGCCTCTCGCAGCCCCAGTACATGGAGGTCTACGACGTCCATTTCCCGCCTGCGCCGGATGCCGGGCTCCCCCAGCAAACCTTCCCCGAAAGCAACACCCTCTGGATCAACAACGATCAGGCCAGCCTGGTCCACGCGCCCAGCGCCCACACCGACTCCGACCTGTTCATCCACTTCGTGCGCGGCAACGTCATCCACACCGGCGACCTCTGGTTCAACGGCATGTATCCGCTTATCGACCTCTCCAGCGGCGGCAGCATCAACGGCATGATCCGTGGCGTGGATCAGGTGATTGAGCTCGCCGACGACCGCACCAAAATCGTCCCCGGCCACGGATCGCTCGGCAATAAAGCCCAGTTGCAGGTCTACCGCGAGATGCTCGTCAGCGTCGCCAATCGTGTCGAGAAGCTGAAGGCCGAAGGCAACAGCGTGCAGCAGGCTATCGCCGCCAAACCCACCGCCGATCTCGACGCCACATGGGCCAAAGGGCCCATCAAGCCCGACACCTTCGTCGCCATCATCTATAACTCGCTCTAGGTGCAACTCGCTCCAGGTGCCTGGCAGAGTTCCCGCAGGTTCAGGCGCAACTGATCGACATTGCCGCTGACGCCCGCCTCCACATCCCGATGCGTCGCCTCCCAGATCGGCGCCGCCGCCGCCAGCGCCTCGTGCCCCTTCGCCGTCAGCAGCAGCAACCGCCCGCGCCGGTCATTTGGATCCGGAGTCACCCGCACCAGCCCTCGCCGCTCCAGCGGCTTCAGCGCCGCCGTCAGCGTTGTGCGGTCCATGTCCAGCAGCGCCGCTATTGGGCCTATGCTCGGCGGCTCCGGCCGATTCAGCGACATGAGCAGCGAGAACTGCCCATTCGTTAGCCCCACCGGCCGCAGCGCCTCATCGAAGCGCCGCGCCAGCGCGCGCGCTGCCCGCTGCACGTGCAGGCAGAGGCACGTGTCTCGCACCTTGAGAGTCGTCGTGAAGGGAACAGCCCGGGAGCTTGACATCTATACCATTATGTTGATATCAACGTATCCGTGTCAAGAGTCCCGCTCAGCGAGCTATGATGGCGGAACTCCCCAGGCTCCGCAGCATCCCAATCCCTCCCCAATGGAGGCCCGTATGTCGTTTCTTCGCGACCTGAAGCTTGCCATCCGCTCTCTCTCGCGCGTCCGCGCCCTCTGGATCACCGTCGCCCTCACGCTCGCCCTCGGCATCGGCGGTAACGCCGCCATCTTCAGCGTCGTGCGCGCCGTACTGCTCCGTCCGCTTGCCAATCGCGACGAAGCCCGGCTCCTCTACATCCGGCAAAGTGCGCCCGGCATTCACGAGCAGAACGCGACCTTCTCCATCCCGGAGATCGACGACATCGGCAAACACCTGAAGTCCATCACGAACCTCGGCACATTCTCGCAGATCAACTTCACCCTCGTCGGCCTTGGCACGCCGCGCGAAATTCCCGCCGGCGTTGTCGATGGCAACTACTTCCAGGTGATGGGCCTCCGCCCGGTGCTCGGACGCCTGCTCGGCCCCTCCGACGATGGCCCGAACGCCGCGGGCGCCATCGTGCTCACTTATAAATTTTGGTCCGCCTCGCTCCACTCCGATCCGACCGTCCTCGGTAAGCAGGTGCGTCTTGAAAGCTTCGCCGGACCGCGCACCGCGACCATCGTCGGCGTCCTCGAGCCCTCCGTGCCCTATCCGGTCGCGACGGAGATCATCGCGAACGTCGTCACCAGCCCGCATCACCTCTCCGCCACGATGGTCACCGGCCGCGAACATCGCATGACGGAGGTCTTTGGCCGCCTTGCGCCCGGAGCCACACTTGATCAGGCGCGCGCCGAACTCCGCACCGTCTACGCGGCCATGACCGCGTCTCATCCTGAGATTTACCGCCCCGAAGACCACTACCGGATCGACGTCACGCGCATGCACGACCAGATCAACGCCCGCGCGAACACCGTCCTTTGGGTGCTCTTCGCCGCCTCCGCGCTGCTCTTCATCATCGCCTGCTCCAACGTCGCGAACCTCGTGCTTGCGCGCAGCGTGCGCCGCGAATCCGAACTCGCCGTACGCACCGCCCTCGGAGCCAGCACCCGCGCGCTGCGCCGTTCGCTGCTCGCCGAAAGCCTGGTCATGTGCGGCAGCGGAGTCCTCGCCGCCATCGCGCTCGCCGTGCCCATGGTGAGCATCCTGGGCAAATACGCCGCGCGCTTCTCCGTGCGCGCCGAGGGCCTCAAACTCGACTTCAGCATGATCTGGTTCGGAATCGCGCTCGCGCTGGTCGCTGCGGTCTTCCTCGCCTACATCCCGCGTCTGCCCTCGGCAGAGGTGACCCGCGGCCTTGGCCTGGCCAGTGCCGGGACTCGCATCACCAGCGGCGGCAATCGCCGCCTGCGCATCTTTGCCGTCACGCAGATTGCTGCGTCGTTCCTGCTCCTCGCCGGAGCCGGCGTCCTGATGCGCACCCTCTACACACTCGAGAAGACGCGTCCGCCCTTTGACTCCGCCCACGTCCTCGCCATCAACCTGCCCGTCATCTCCTACGGACGCACCCCGGAGCAGATTCGCAACTTCGATCGTGACGTCAAGCAGCGTGTCGCCGCCATTCCCGGCGTTGAAAGCGTCGCCACCGGTTTCAGCGTGCCCTGGCGCGACTCGCAGGGGCTCAACATCAGCTTCCAGTTTGCCGTCCAGGGCGCGACGAAGAAGAACGGCGAAGACGATCCGCGCGCGAAATTCCGCTCCGTCTCGCCCAATTTCTTCGCGACCATGGGTATGCCTCTGATCGAGGGCCGCGACTTCCGCGACACCGACCGCCAGGGAACCGAGCGCGTCGTCATCATCAGCCAGAGCCTCGCCAACACGCTCTTCCCCGGCCAGGAGGCCATCGGCCGCGAACTCCGCTGGACCGACGGAGTCATGAAGTTCATCGGCATCAGCTATGAGCCGCGCCGCATCGTCGGCGTGGTGCCCGACGTGGACGACGAGAACATCATTCCCTCGCCGGCGATGACCATCTATCAGCCCGTCGATCAGGAAGGCTGGTCGGGCCGCATCTTCGTCCGCGCCCATGGCGATCCGTACGCGCTGGTCCCGGCCATCACTCGCACCATCCATGAGATGAACGGCGATCAGCCCGTGGAGCGGGCCAGCACCCTCGGCGACATCCGCGCCGAAGTGCTTACGCCCGACAAATTGAACGCCATTGTCTTCGGCGGATTCGCCACTGTCGCGCTGCTCATCTCTGTGGTCGGAGTCGCCGGCGTGCTCGCGTTCTCCGTCAGCGGACGTATTCGTGAATTCGGCATCCGCATTGCCATGGGCGCTCAGCCACGCGACATCCTCGCGAGCGTGCTGCGACAAGGGTTCGCGATGGCGGGAATCGGCGTCGGAGCGGGCGTCCTCATCGGGTTCATCTGCTCCCGGGTGATCATGCGCTTCACGGCGGACGTCCATCTGCCGAGCGTCGTCACGCTCGTCGCTGCCGCTTTCGTCATCATGGCGGCCGCTGTCGTCGCGTCGGCGATCCCCGCCGTCCGCGCGGCACGTGTTAACGCCGTCGAAGCGCTGCGGGCTGACTAAAAAGCAAAGGCCCGGGAGAACCATCCTCCCGGGCCTCGCTGTTCTTCTGTTACTCCGCAGCAGTGCTCGTATCCGCCTGCGCCTGCGGAGATGGCGGGGCGCCCTTCACCCGCACCACTGTAATCTTCGAGAACCCTTCCTTGAAATCCGGCGGACGCAGCCGCTCCGCCATCTTCCGCATCACGTCCTCGCTGACTGTGCGCTCGCGACGCTGGTTTCGCTCGAGGCAAACCTCCAGCGGCACGTCGAAGAACACCGCGTGCACTTCATACCCGAAGCTTTTCGCCATTTTGATCCACTGACGTCGCTCGTGCGGAGACAGGTTCGTCGCATCCACATAATTCCACGGCATCTTCGCGATCAGCCGCGCCCGCAGGAGCGACCGCAGCGTCGAAAACACCAGCCCCTGCCAGCGCTGCTCCGTGATGTCGTCGAAGAGAATCGTGCGCAGCAAATCGCTCGACAGCGGAGTCACCCCGCGCCGCTTGAACCACGTCGTCTTGCCCGACCCGGGCAGCCCAATCGTCAGCACCACGTAACCCCGTGCCGTTTTGGCCGGAGGCGGCGCCTGTTCCGGAGGCGGCGTTGACAGCGACTCCGGCTGCGTTTCCACGGCCAGCCTCGGCACCTCCTGTGGCGCAGCCAGCGTGCCCACAGGTTCTGCGGGAACTTCCTGCGCCTCGGGTTCCGGCGCTTCAAACCCCTCCGGCTCTGCCTCAGGCTGGGGCGCCTGCGGAACCGCCCCTCCGTGGTACGAGGGCTGCAGCGGCGCGGGCTGATTCTGTGGTATTTCCTGGCCGATCTTCCCGGTGGACTCCGAGGTGTTCGGCCCACGTTTCGAACGTCGTCTCATGCGTTCGCGCATCCATTCGCGCATATCCAGGGTGTAACACAGTCAGCACCCCTCCGCAAACGCGCCGGCCCTCCGCGTACCACACTCAACACCGTTTTTGAACTCCTGCATTCACGTGACGTTAGTAAAGAAAAATCCCGTCTCTCTGCATCTTCAACTTTTTTTGCCTTGACTACGGTGCTAGCATCGGAAATTGGGTGGTTCCGGGCGTTTTCCACTGATACCTCTCACTGAATCCGGAACCGCGACAGGCTACAGGGACGCAAGCTGTTCAATTTCGAAGGAGACAACACACTATGGCCGTCAAGGTTGGAATTAACGGGTTCGGGCGCATCGGACGCAACGTTCTCCGCGCCTCCCTCGGGAACCCCGAAATCGAATTTGTCGCTGTCAACGACCTCACCAGCCCCGCAACCCTCGCTCATCTGCTCAAGTACGATTCCATCCTTGGCAATCTTCCCAACGACATCAAAGCCGGCGAGGACTTCATCTCCATCGACGGTAAGAAGATCAAGGTCTTCGCGGAAAAAGATCCCGCCCTGCTTCCCTGGGATTCCGTCGGCGCGCAGGTTGTTGTCGAATCGACCGGCCGCTTCACCGACGGCACCAAAGCCAAAGCGCACCTGCGCGGCCCGGTGAAGAAGGTCATCATCTCCGCCCCCGCGACCAATGAGGACATCACCGTGGTCCTCGGCGTGAACGAGGGGAAATACGACCCGGCGAAGCACAACATCGTCTCGAACGCCTCCTGCACGACGAACTGCCTCGCGCCGGTCGTTAAAGTGCTCGTTGAGAAGTTCGGCATCGTGTCCGGCATCATGACCACGATCCACAGCTACACCAACGATCAGGTCATCCTCGACTTCCCGCACAAAGACCTGCGTCGCGCCCGCGCTGCCGCCCTCTCGATGATCCCGACCTCCACCGGCGCCGCCAAGGCTCTGAAGCTGGTCATCCCCGAGGTGGAAGGCAAGCTCGACGGATTTGCGATCCGCGTGCCCACGCCGAACGTCTCCGTCGTCGACCTGACCTTCACCGCTGAAAAGCCGGTCAGCAAGGACGCCGTGAACAACGCCCTCAAAGCTGCCTCCGAAGGCGAGCTCAAGGGCATTCTCGGCTACGACACCAACGAGCTGGTCTCCAGCGACTTCAAGGGCGATGCACGCTCGTCGATTGTCGATGGTCCGCTGACGAAGGTCGTCGGCCAGTCGGTGAAGGTGATCAGCTGGTA
>DASSKX010000143.1:0-5224 GCA_035689925.1 Acidobacteriaceae bacterium | reverse complement strand
TTCGATCATGTGGTCCTGCACTGGTACTGCCGGCATAACGACGACTTCCGCCTTCGCTACGGTGACCGGCTCCGTGCAGAGCTGGGCGAGTTCCGCCTCGGGATTCTGGAAGCACTGAGCCAGCAGGTTCGCTGCATATCGCGCAAGCGTGCGCAGATTCGTCTTGTACCAGCAGCAACTCCTCATCTTCGGCGAGAGGCCACACAGGAAGCGGAGCTGGTGCATGCGTCCGGAAAGCACGGCAGCGACGAAGCGGTGGTTTCCGTCGATGATGGTCAGCGGCTCTTTCTCATCGATGCCAATCAGCAAGATGGACGCGGGTCTGCATTCCTCCTCGACCAGGCAGTTGCAGATCGAGGCGATCTTGCGCGAGAACGGATCGACCGCGGTTTCCTGGCGCGCACGGATGCGATCCGCCACGACGGGCAGATCGAAGGTGCCGCGCGCAATCCCGCGCCACTGAGCGCGCGGGAAGACACGGACCTTCGGCAGGTCAGCTTCCGTGAGAGTGACTTCGTACCATTTCGTGTCTGCCGGAAGCTCCTGCCATAAGGCGAGGTGGCGGAGGAACAGCAGAGCGCGCCGTCTGGCGTTCTCCTGCGGGTCGCTCAAATTGGGGCGCATCACGATCGGCCGCAGGTTGTCGCGGAAGCCCTCATAACAGGAGTGCTCGAGGTCGGCCTTCAGAAATTCGGAGATGGCCTCGTCTTCGGAGGTTTCGCGCACAATCCGAAGAACGCGGCCGGCTGTCGCCTCATCGGGTTCGTTGTCTTTGCGCAGGGCGCTGCGGAGGAAAGGCACGCCGACGACGATCATGAGCACGCACATGAGCACCAGCTGTACCAGAATCACCTCTTCGAGCGAGGAGTGGAACCGGCAGAGGGCCGCGATCACAGCGGCGCTGAACGCCAGTTGCACCCAGCTGGTATTGGCGATCCGGTAGGACATCTCGTACGTAATGATGACCACGCAGAGCGAATAGATGATGCTGGCCACGCCCTTCAGGGCAAGCAGGTAAGGAAGGCCATGCTGGCCGGGCAGGACAAATCCGGCGCCGAAGAAGAGCTGCCACAGGCTCGCGGGCAGAACCAGCAGCGCCAGCACCATGACCGCGCCGATTCCGAAGACGAGGCCGAACGAGGTCGCCATCAGCGACAGGCTCCTGCGTTCGTCTTTACCGGTGCCGGCCACGACCGGGAACATGCTGTTCACGACTGCGGAGGAGAAGGTGTAGATGACGCGTCCGACCAGCGCAACGGCGGCATACAAACCTGCGGCGGTGGGCAGGAAGAAGTGCTTCACCAGCACCATGTCGCAGTTGTTGATGATCATTTGTCCGGAGAAGAAAACGAGGGCCTGCAGCATCTCCATCATGGATTGGCTGAAGCCCAGCGGATCCACGGCGGAAGGCACAAGCTTCGGCGGGATCACGAGCCAGGAGATGACCGAGGCCGCGGAGTTGGCAGCGATGACGCCGGGAACGCCGGTGCCGAGCAGCAGCATCGCGTAGGAGCCGACGAAACGAACTCCGGCTTCCAGCACCAGATTGAGCGCCAGACCGCGGAATCCGCAGGCGCCCTGAATAAGACCGCGACGCGAGCCGAGCGGCACATAGAAAGCAGCGCCGATGGCGATCAGATCGACAAGCGCCTTCGAAACCTGGAGATAATCGGCGATCTGGCTCTGGAAGAGCAGCAGCGAGAAGCCGACGACCGCGCCGCAGACCCACGCCTCGCGGTTCAGCTTGCGGTAGACGGCGCTCCTCGCTTCGTCCGTCACCTGTTGCGCGATCAGCTTGGCAACAATGATCTGGTAGGAGAGCGTGAGGGCGGAAACCAGCGTCAGGACGGTGTAGATAACGGTCGCCTGGCCATATCCCTGCGGACCGAGGAACCGAGCCGTAACGATGTTATAGAGAAGGCTGAGAACGGTGGCGAGCGTGGAGCCGGAAAGCAGGACCGCGCTTCCGGCGACGATTCGGGCCCGAAGACTGCCTGATTTTGCTGATACAGCGTGCGCCACTTTGAATCTCCAGCCGTCCAAAAAATCAAATGAGGGTACAGCAGAGCTTGTTTATGGGCAGCGGGGGTGGGTGGGGCCGCCTGTTTTGCCAACTTGTTGCCAACAAGCCGTGGACATGGGGTTCGCGGGTACTGCGCCGCGGTTAATCCCTCCGATGCACCGTGTAAATTTTGGGTTTACCCGAATATCACCTGTAACCGCCGATTGGCGTGGATCGGCGGCGGGCATGGCTTCATGATCCGGATGCTGACGAACTGATCTGTCGAAAGGAAGTCAGGGCGGGCCTGCCGCCGCACGAGGGCATGCCCGGCTCCAGAGCCGTGCCTTCCTCGTAGTCGTTCCAGGTCTCGATGAGCAGGAAGGGGATCGGCTGCTTGTCGGGGAAGTATTTGTGCCACAGGTTATAGGTGTCGTGGAGCGTGTCGCCGCAGCGCGGAGCGATGTAGCGGTTCAGGCTCCATGAGGCCTTGCGGTCGCCGAATTGCGACCAGACTCCGCCGACAATGATCTTGTCCGGGTACTTGTGAACCATCGTGTCGTAGAAGTGGGCGAGGTAGCCCTGGCCCCAGTTGGAGCCGTCGTGAGCCCAGCCCTGCGGGCCGGGATTGATCCAGGCGTAGTCGCCGTCGAACGCGTTCGGGTATTTCTCTGGCAGGTTCTCCTCAATCAGGAATGGCGCGGGGTTCCAGTGGTTGAGCGCTTTACGGACCTGATCCCAGTTCGTGTAGCCACCGTGGGAGAAGACGAAGATCACCGGGCGTCCCTGGTAGGTGAGGTAAGCCTCATGGCCGGGCGCGTCCGGAGCCAGATAGCGGTCGCGGAATGCGGTCAGGTCGGCGACCGCTTCGTCGGTTGCGCCGGTTTCCTGGTTGGTTTCGTCGTACATCATTGCGACGTGGAAATTGCGCTGGGCTGCTGCCTTCTGCAGCAGGGCATAACTCTGGTCGATGAAGGGCTCGCGGTCGCCGTACCAGTCCATCACAAAGGCCGTCAGCCCCATATCCTGCGCTTTACGGATCTGGTTGTCGACCGTCGCGGGGTCGTGCGACGAGTAGCCGATGGAGATGTGGCTGGGATGGCCGAACCAGCCTTCGTAGACGGCCAGCAACTGCGGGGATCCGCTGGTTGCGGTGTACTTCAGGTGGACGGCCGATTTGCATCCGGCGAGCAACAGCAGGAGCGCAGCCGCGGAGCAGCACGCGAGGTGAAGCGCGCGCGCCGGTATCGATGGGCGACGCAGAAAGAGGCGACGCAGAGCAGAAGAAGCAGAAATGGAATGCATGGCACTCATCAAGTGGGGCGCTGACCGGGCCGAATCAGCGGCGACTCGAACTGAGCCGCCGCCGGGACTTTCCGGTTCGGTACGTACGATGCGAATTTATGCAGCACGTACCTTGAAGGCGAGAGCTGCCTGGTCCGCAAATTCGGCAGGGCTGCCGGCGCCGATCTCTTCCTGGGCGTAGTAGACCTTGTTGATGATGGAAAGCGGGCGATTGCGGACCTCGTCGTAAACGCGGCCGAGGTATTCTCCGACGATGCCCATGCACAGCAGGAACATGCAGCCGACGGTGAAGACGGCGGCCGCAACCCAGAGGCCTACTGCGGTAACCGGCGTGGCTGCGAAAACGGTGCACAGCGCCAGCACGACAGCAGTTGCGATCGAGAAAGCGGCGAGCGCGAAGCAGAGACGCAGCGGCTTGTAGCTGAAGCTGCAGATCGCATCCATGGCGTACTTGATGCGGCTGACAAACGACAGCTTGCCGTCGCCTGCGAGGCGATCCTGCCGATCGTAATAGACGATCGCGTTTTTGTAGCCCACCCAGGCGCGCAGTCCAGGCAGATAGCGGTTGCCCTCGCGCAGTCCATTGATGGAGTCGAGAGCCTGACGGTCCATCAGGCCGAAGATGCCGGCGTCGAGCGGTATGGGATAGTCGGAGACAGCCGAGAGCAGGCGATAAAAGAGCGGGAAAAGCGCAGCGAGAATCTTACGGCTTTCCTGGCGGCTGCGGCGGACGGCAACGACCACCTGCGCGCCTTTGCGCCATGCTTCGATCAGCTCGGGCAGCACCTGCGGCGGATCCTGGAAATCGCCGTCCATAATAATGATGGCGTCGCCGCGCGCGGTGCGCAGGCCGGCATGAATGGCGCCCATGTGTCCCCAGTTGCGCGAGAGATCCACAACGACCGCATGCGGGTCCTGCTTCTGAACATCGCGCAGCAGCGAGAGGGAATTGTCTCGCGATCCATCGTTGACGTAAACGACTTCCCAGTCCTCGCGAATGTCGGCAAGAGCGGTCGCCACGGCGGCGTGGAAGGTAGTGATCAGCTCCTGCTCGTTATAGATGGGGACGACAACAGAGATCATAGATGGCTGCTCCAAATTGGACGAACGAAGGGAGTAAAACTCCCGGCTGGCGTCGAGCGGGGTATCGCCAGCCCTCACAACGGTGTACCGGATGGTGATCGGGCTCAGTCACCGGTTGAGCTTTTTGGGCCTTTCGAGGATCGGACACAGCCCCACCTCAGCGGGCGGTCCTCCGACCTTCATGCCTTTTGATGCTGGATTCATCATTTGCGTTTGCAGCCTGCAGATCCGGCTGGAAGATTCTGACCGTCCAGCGCACGTCGGTCGGGGTGAGGACCGCCAGGTAGCGGGTATGAATCGGCTGCGACGCGAGCACTGTGCCGCCCTGCATCACCTGCTCGTCATAGATCACGTTGTCGATCAGTTGAATCGATAACCCCTCGGGCGAGTAGAAGACGATCTGCAGGTCGTGGGACCGGTCGATGTAACGCGTGTGAATGCCGATCTTCGTCTGCTGCGCAATGACGTCCGCCAGCTTGTCATGCGCCGTTCCCACGAACTCGGGCGAGAGCAGGGAAGCCTGATTCGCATCGAGCGCTTTGCGCATGCTCTGCCAGGATTCCAGATAATCGCGGATCACGGCCTTCTCGGTGACGCCCGACGGATCGAGTTGTCTGGAGCCGTGCAGGTCCGGTGGACGCACCTGTACCGTGGGTTGCTGAGCCCAGCAGGAGAGACAGAAGGCCAGTACGAAGCTTGCAGCTGCCCAGCGGCGGGTCATGGTCGGCCTCCCACGCGGATCTCATTGCCGGCGACGACACCACTGGCGACCGATATCACCGCGCCAGGATGGGCCGGCATTTCAACGCGGGCTATGTCCTGCTTGATGGGAACGTC
>DASSKX010000142.1:0-3724 GCA_035689925.1 Acidobacteriaceae bacterium | reverse complement strand
CAGAGGAGGCACAGCGCTCCGATTGCGGTGTCGCGCGGGAAGCGACCCAGTGCGAGAACGAAGAGCATCAAGGGCAGGACAAGCCCAAGCACTTCATACCAATGCCAGCGGACAAGGAAAAGAAAGCTGCGTTGGGGCAGATTGAGCGCCTCTTGATAAGCGGCGGAGGTCGGCACCGTATGCGCGAATGCGAACGCCGCTCCTGCCAGCCCGATGGCAGCGGCGCAGACGATCACGGCGGCGCGGAGTCGGTTCGTCCGCAGCAGGGAAAGAAGAAGGATGAACGCGACCGTATAGCAGCCCATGAGCGGATGCAGTACGACTGCCAATGCGAGAAGCAGGGCCGTGCGCAGCCACCGGCCATCAACGCACGCGGCGACTGCAAAGAGGCTCAGCGGCGTGGAAAATGACCGCGCGGTGACGTACGGATCCATCAGCACGAGCGCCGTGCCGGCGACCGGTAACGCGCAACACGTTCCGGCGAGTGCGACCGCACACCAGCGGGCGGAGTTTGTAGCGAACACGCGCAAGGCTAGACTGTTGCACGCCGTCAGAAATAGCCAGACGGAGAGCAGGTGAAGTGGCAGCAGTATCCGCGCGAGGGAAATGTGCGTGACGCGCACGAGGGCCGCCACGGTCCACGCAAATACCGAGAGATGTGTGAACGCGTCGGCAAACGTGGCATTCAGTGTATACAGCGCAGGATCGAGAATGTGGCGGATGCCCGCGGTGTAAATGCCGGCGTCTCCGGCAAAGGGATGATAGCCGTGGACGGCCAGCACGAGCGGCGTGAGCAGCCACGGCGCGAGGCGAGAGGACCTCAGCGCGCGAGGCACGTGCAATTTATCGCGCCGTGCTCGCGACGTTCGAGGCTGCGGTTCGGTGCGGAGCGGCAAGGCTGGCTCTCTGCAGGTCTCACGCGACCGACGGTTCGAGATGGAGGCGCTGCTGCACGAGCGTCGTCGCCTGCTCGGCGATGCGCAGGTCGTCGCCGAAGCCTCCCAGCCAGTGGACGTCGGGTTCTCGGCGGAACCACGTGAGCTGGCGTTTCGCGTAGTTGCGATGAGCTTGTCGGGTGGCGGCAATTGCCTCCGCCAGGGTGAGCTCTCCATGAATGACCTTGCGTGCCTCGCGGTAACCCAGAGCGTCGAAGGGGCGAGGGAATTCACCGTATTGACGAATCAGCCACAGCGTCTCCTGTACCAGCCCTTCGGAAAACATGCGCTCGGCGCGGGCGTTAATGCGGTCATAGAGCAGCGCGCGAGCAGGATTGAGGCCGATACGCAGGATGTTGTACCCGGTGAGGGGATCGCGTCCCGTCTGCCAGACGGCAGTGAGTGGCTTGCCGACCGACAGGCAGACTTCGATCGCGCGGATGAGCTTGGGCCGGTCGTTGATGTGGATGCGTTCTGCAGCGGCAGGATCGAGCCGCTCCAGCATGCGATGCAGCCAGGAAGGGCCGCGGCGGTCAGCGCTCTCACGCAGGCGGCTGCGGAGATCCTCGGAGCGCTGCGGTCCGGCGAAGAGGCCGTCAAGCAGAGCGCGGAGATAGAGACCGGTTCCACCGGTGACGATCGGGAGGCAATGGCGGGCCACGATCTCGGCAATCGCCTGGCGAGCGAGCCGGGAGTAGTCTCCCGCGGTACAAAACTGGTCCGGCGGCAGGACGTCGATCAGATGATGCGGGATCTCGCGGCGCTCGGCGCGCGTGGGCTTCGCCGTGCCGATTTCCATGGAGCGATAGACGGCGACCGAGTCGCAGCTGACGATTTCGCCTCCGAAGTGTCGTGCGAGCGCGAGCGAGAGCGACGTTTTGCCGCTCCCTGTGGGGCCCAGCAGGACGACGAGTAGAGGCTCCATAAACTTGCAGACAGGGTAGCAGCCCGGAGACGTTCGCGGACAACCGCCAGCTGACTGGGCACGTAATGGTCAAGTTGCCCGCTGCCGGTTATTCGACCTGCTGCTTCGCGCGGTAACCGTCGCGGGCGATGATGTCGTACTTCAGCGGCTTGTGCTTCTCGTCGACCATGCGCAGCGGATGGCCTTCCTGATCGACCAGCTGAATCTGGATGCGGCGCCAGCTGCCATCCATCTTGCTGTTGCTGGGTCGATAGGTGATCTGGTACTGGTTCCGGATCGACGCGTTGATTTCCTGGAAGACGTCGGGGAATTCGGCGTCGAAACGCGGCTCGAAGTACATGCCTCCGGTCATGCGCGCAAAGCTCTGCAGCTCGTTCTGCGCCTGGAGCATGGTGATGTTATTCATGCGTCCGCTGGCAAAGTTACCGCCGCCGTAGGCACCTGCACCGCCAGTAGCAATCGAGAAGATGGTGACGTTTGGCGTTTCTTTGATCTTCTTCAGCATTTTGTCGAGCGTGATCTTGGAAAACGTATCGACACCGGAGGAGACGAGGATGATGTATTTGCGACCGTCGATGCGCGAGAGGCGATCGAGCGTTTCGTACAGCGCGTCGTACTCGTTCGTTTCCCGCCAGGTTGGAATTTGCAGCGACTGCACCGCCTGCTGGATCAGCATTCTGTTCTGGGTGAAGTCGGTGAGGATATTGGTGTGCATGTCGTAGGTGACGACAGCCACATAATCGTTCGGCTGCAGTTGCTGGGTGAACGATACTGCCGCGTTCCACATGTCAAAGATGAAGTGGTAGCTGTTTGCGGCGAACTCCAGCAGCAGGACGGCGGTAATGGGCGCTTTGACCTGATGGAAACCAACGATCTCCTGCGGAACACCGTCCTCGTAGACCCTGAAGTTGTCCTTCCCCAGATTGGGGATGAACTGGTGAGTCTTCTCGGCGATGACGTTGACATCCACATTCACGACAGGGACATCGACGCGCAGGGAATAGTTGTTCAGCTCCGGAGGGTTCTTGACCTTTGGCGGTGGCGGCGGAGCTTCGGTCTTGGCCGGGCCCTTCTTCGGGATCGCGATCGCGCCCGTGTCGCTGCCGGGGCCTCCGGCTTCGGGGCTGGCCTGCTGGTCGCCTGGTTGCTGATTGGGCTGTTGCTGCTGAGACTGGTTCTGGGGCGTACTGGACGTGTTCTGGGCCCATGACCAATCGGCAGTGGCAAACGTCTGAGCAACCAGCAGAGCGATGATCGGAATGGCCGACGAACGAAGGCGGGAGACCCTCATGAAAGACCCTCTGGACAATATTGGAGCCTCGGATGCCTTTGCGGCAACCGCTGGAGTTTCGAATGCGGCAACCGTTCGGGCAGCTTTTCCGGCTGGCACGGGCGCACAGTTCATTGCGACAAGCACGGAAGCGGCTTAGTCTATGGACGTGCGTACCAGCCTGAAAGATATCCAAAAGGCTGCCGGAGTATTGGCTCTGGTTGCTGTGGCAGGGTTCTGCGCGTTTGGCCAGGAGTCCGGCCAGACCGCAGCAAAGCCTCTGAACCTGCCTCCGAACCCGCCGGCAGTGACGAAGTTCTTCCCGCTGAGCGAGGTGCATCGGGGGCAGCACGGCGTCGCCTACACCGTTTTTGAGGGCACGAAACCGGAACCCATGGGGGTGGAGATCCTCGGGGTTCTGCATGGTGGGATTGGCCCGCGACAGGACATGATTCTGGCGCGTCTGGAGGGCGAGAAGCCGGAGTTCACGGGCGTGGTTGCCGGGATGAGCGGGAGTCCGGTGTATATCGACGGCAAGCTGGTGGGGGCGTTGTCGTATCGCATCGGACAGTTCAGCAAAGAGCCGATCTGCGG
>DASSKX010000141.1:0-7228 GCA_035689925.1 Acidobacteriaceae bacterium | reverse complement strand
ATGGAGAACCGTGGCGGTGGTGGTGGCTTCGAAAACCGCGGTGGCGGTGGCGGCGGCCGGCCGGAGAACCACGGTGGCGGCAACGGCAACGGCGGCGGCCACGAGAACCACGGCGGCGGCGGACGCCCGCACTAAACCGCTCCGCAGTCACAACACCCGAGGGATGGCCCAAGCCATCCCTCTTCTTTTTGCCCCTCCGCCCTGTGGTACAACCATCTGTTATCCCACCCGCCGGAGGCTCGTCATGGACCAGGATCGCCGCGCATTCCTCAAGGGCAGCACCGCCGCCGCAGCGGCTGTCCTCACCGGCGCCGCCCTGCCCGCCCCGGCCGCAGCCGACACCAAATTCTGGTCCATGCGGTGCCTCCTGCGGGTGGGATAACAGATGGTTGTACCACAGGGCGGAGGAGCAAAAAGAAGAGGGATGGCTTGCGCCATCCCTCGGGTGTTGTGACTGCGGAGCGGTTTAGTGCGGGCGTCCGCCGCCGCCGTGGTTCTCGTGGCCGCCGCCGTTGCCGTTGCCGTTGCCGCCACCGTGGTTCTCCGGCCGGCCGCCGCCACCGCCACCGCGGTTTTCGAAGCCACCACCACCGCCACGGTTCTCCATGTGGGGGCCACCACCACCGCCGCGGTTGATGTCACCGATGCGGTTCTGCGGCTGGAATCCGCCATGCTGCTGTTCGGGACGCGCCTGGGGCCGGTCGAATCCGCGGTTCTGGCTCGGAGCCGGACGGTAGCCTGACTCAGGCCGGTTCGGCATCTGGCGGTTGTAGATCTGCGCCGGGCGATTCTCCTGGCCGCGGTTGTAACCACGGTTGTAGCCGTTGTTCTCCTGGCCACGGTTGTAGCCGTTGTTCTCGCCACGGTTGTAGCCGCGGTTATAGCCGTTGTTCTCGCCGCGGTTGTAGCCACGGTTATAGCCGTTGTCGCGGCCGCGCTCGTAGCCGTTGCGGGCTCCGGCGTTATACCCATTGCGGGCGCCTGCTTCGTAGCCGTGGCGGTAGGCAGCGGCGGCCATGTGGTGGTTCCACTCGCGGGCTTCAGGACGGCGATCGAAGTGTCCATAGTAGCCGTGGTTGATGACGGTCACGCTGCGCGAGACGTAGGTGACGCGGTTATAGGCGACGTAGGGGTGCGGGCCCCAGCCCATGCCCCAGTGGCTGCATCCCCAGCCCCACGGACGCCAGGCAGCGACGGCGATGCCGACTCCAAATCCGAAGCCGACTCCCACGCCCATGAAGAATCCCGGAGGCGGAGGCGGTGCATACCAGCGATAGTACGGATGATGCCAGCCCCAGATCACCCAGGGATCGTAATACGGGACGTAGACAACTTCAGGGTTGGCCGGCTCAATCTCGACATAGGCCGGCGTGTACTGCACGGCCAGCTGTGGCGTCGAACGCAGCCGTCCGGCGCGGTAGGCCTCCTGACGGTCGACCTGGACGGCGCTCATCACGTCCTGCGGCTGGTTGTAGTAGGCATTGCCGAGCTGCGTGGTCCAGTCGAGATTGCGGTCCATGTTCGACAGCACCGAGGGGAAGGCGGAGAGCGCTTTCACGCTGGGATCCCAGGGCTGCTGGTTGACCATCTGCGCCAGCTGATCCGGCGGGTAATTGCGGTAGGACTGGACGAAGCGGTCCGCGTCCGCTACCTGGCTTGGGTAGGTGGCCGCGGCAAGCACCTGCGCGACGAGCGAGTCGGGATACAGGGCGATCGGCGCGACCAGCTGATTGAGCTGATCCGGGGCGAGCGCGTTCCACTGCTGCGGCGGGGGGCCGTCGTCCGGCGGCGGTCCGTAGTCGGCCTGGTCGGGGGGAGGCGGCGGGGCCTCCTGGGCATAAGCCGTCAGATTGAGGCCGAGCGGCAGCATCAGGGCCGCGAGTCCGAGGGCGACGCCGCGTTTGGCCAGGTCGGCCAACGTCCCCTCAATGCCGCGCACCGCGCGGCGGGTCGTGGGTAAAGAGACAGAAAAGGCGTCCATTATGAACATCCTTGTGTGCCCTGGGTGGGCCTTTACTATTAGCGAGCGTTGTACTTATTAGACGCTGTTGCTGCTCGTGAAGACACAGAAATCGGCGGCAAGTTGCCCCCGGAAACCAAAGTTACTGTTGACTCAGCCAGCAACAGAGTCGCAGAAGCGGCGGAGGATCCGGCCGACGTTCTCCGGCTGCTCGAAGGGGGCAAAGTGCCCGGCGTCGGGAAGCTCGTGATACTCCGATCCATAGCCGCCATTGCGGATCTGCTCGGCAAGGAAGCGCATGTCGGCCGGGGTCGAGCCAGGATCTTCGCCGCCGGCCACGACGCTGCAGGGGACGCGGATGGTGCGGGCGGTGGCGACGGAGTCGGGACGGCTGGCGAGTCCCTGCTGGATGGCGATCATCGCGTCGGAGCGAACGGCCTGCATCATCTCGCGCGCCTCGGCGACCTTTTGCGGCCACCGCGCGCGGGCGGTTGCACCGACCACGGTTTGGAGCGTCGATTCGATGAAATCCGCGGTCCCGCGCTCGCGGATTTTGCCGATGTTCTCCTGGCGTTTTGCTTTGGCGGCTTCGTCGTCGGCCTGTGGTTTCGAGCAGCAGAAGGCGAGGGCGCGGATGCGGCCCGGAGCGGTTCGCCACAGTTCGTACAGCGTGTAGCCGCCGATGGAGCAGCCGGCGAAGATTGCCGTGCTGAGGCCGAGTTCGTCGAGCAGGCGCACGGCATCGGCCGCGAGCTTCGCCATCGTGATGGGGCCATCGCCCGACTCCGACTGCCCGTGCCCGCGCAGGTCGGGAAGGATGACCTGGTAGCGCGATTCCAGCATGTGGGCCAGCGGCAGCCAGAAGCGATGATCGACGGGAGTGGGATGAAGCAAAACGACGCTCGGGCCAGTGCCGAGCGTCGCGTAGAACAGCTTGTTGCCGTCGGAGTGGTAGAACATGCCTCCAGCTTACGACTGGGGATTGCCGGGGGGAGGCGGGTAAGGCGCCGCCGACAGCAGCACCGGCTCCTCGGGCATGACGATCCAGAAGATGACGTAGGCCAGCAGGCCCGATCCGCCGCCGAAGACGGTCAGCAGGACGGTGATGACGCGGACCCAGACCACGTCCCAGGCATAGGCATTGGCCAGCCCCTGGCAGACGCCGGCAATCATCCGGCCCATGCGCGGACGAACGAGGCGGGTGACGGTTTGCTGGTAAGGCGCAGCAGCGGGAGGAATTGTCTGCGCGCCGCACGCCGAACAAAAGCGGGCATCGTCCGCGAGCGCTTTCCCACAGTTCCTGCAGTAGATTGCCATGGCCCTACCTCCTCACCGGGGCAGCCCTTGCCGCCCGCGGCGCAAAGCTTAGCATAACGCCCGGCCTCGTTTTCTCGGCAAGCCCAGTCAGGGCCGCCCACGAGACAGGGCGTACATGCAACAATACGAATCCTGGCCCCGCCAGGTTCCATCCCGCCGCTTAACACGGGAGTTGTAGCCCCTCCTGGCGAGCCAACGCGTGACGCATCGTCATGCATTTGGGCCCCGCCCCGTTCAGGGCATCCAAGGGATTAGAACCGGGATTCATCAGATCAGCGCGGAGAGAGTGAACCATGCAGCGTTTGCAGGGCAAAGTGGCTATTGTGACCGGAGCCGGATCCGGCATCGGGCAGGGCATTGCGAAGCGCCTCGGCAGCGAGGGGGCAAAGGTCGTCATCAACTACCGCGGCAGCCAGACCGGGGCAGAAGAGACGAAGAAGGCCATTGAGGCGGCCGGCGGGCAGGGCCTGCTGGTGCAGGGAGACGTCACCAAAATGGCCGACCTGCCCAAGATGGTCGATGCCGCCTGGGACAAATTCGGCAGCGCCGACATTCTGGTGAACAACGCCGGCATGGAGAAGCGCTACGACTTCTGGGACACGCCGGAGTCCGATTTCGACTACACCATGGCCGTGAATCTGAAGGGCCCGTTCTTCTTGGCGCAGGCGTTCGTCCGGCGGCTGAAGCAGGCGAAGAAGCCCGGCCGCATCATCAACATCAGCTCGGTGCACGAGGACATGGCGTTTCCTGGGTTCACCAGCTACTGCTGCAGCAAAGGCGGGCTGCGCATGATGATGCGCAACCTCGCGGTGGAGCTTGGGCCGTTCGGCATCACGATCAACAACGTGGCGCCGGGCGCGATCGAGACGCCCATCAATAAGAATCTGCTGAACGATCCGGTGAAGCTGAACTCTCTGCTCAGCCAGATTCCGCTGAACCGTCTGGGTTCGGTGGACGATGTTTCCGGCCTGGTCGCCTGGCTGGCCTCCGAGGAAGCATCCTACGTATCGGGCTCGACCTTCATCATCGATGGAGGGCTGATGCGCAATTACCACGAGCAGTAAGTCCGGGACTATGGCCTTAAAAATTGAAGACTACGGGCTGATCGGCGACTGCGAAACCGCAGCGCTGGTCGGCCGCGATGGATCCATCGACTGGCTCTGCTGGCCGGAATTCTCCTCGGCAGCCTGCTTCGCCGCGATCCTCGGCACCCGGGACAACGGATACTGGCGCATCTCCCCGGAAGGGCGCAACTGGAAGAGCACGCGCCGCTATCGCGCCCACACGCTCATTCTGGAAACGTTGTTTGAGACGGCTGAGGGCGCGGTGCGGGTGATTGATTTCATGCCGATCCGCGAGCGGCATTCCGACGTGGTCCGCATCGTGGAGGGTATTCGGGGCACCGTTACCGTCTGCATGGAACTGGTGCTGCGCTTCGACTACGGCCGCACCGTTCCGTGGGTCACGCGGATTGACGATGGCATTCGCGCGGTTGCCGGGCCGGGTGTGGCCGTCCTGCGCAGCGATGTGAAGGTCCGCGGCGTTGACCTGCGCACAGAGGCCCAGTTTACGGTCAGGCACGGCGAACGCCACTGGTTCACGCTGACGTACGGCAACTCCTGGGAACCGGATCCTGAGCGGATCGATGCCCGCCAGGCGCTCGACGACACGGAGAAGTTCTGGACCCAGTGGGCCCGCAAGCTGAAGTACGAAGGACGATACCGCGATCAGGTGGAGCGGTGCGTGATTGCGTTGAAGGCGATGACGTTTCGTCCGACGGGCGGGCTGGTGGCGGCGATGACGACTTCGCTGCCGGAGGCGATCGGCGGTCCGCGCAACTGGGATTACCGCTACTGCTGGCTGCGCGACACGACTTTTACGTTGCTCGCGATGACCACCGCCGGCTACCACGAAGAGGCGGATGCCTGGCAGGAATGGCTGCTGCGCGCGGTCGCCGGCAGTCCCGATCAGGTGCAGATCATGTATGGGCTGAAGGGCGAGCGCTCGCTGGTGGAGTGGGAGGCGGACTGGCTCTGCGGCTACGAGAATTCGCGTCCGGTGCGCATCGGCAATGCGGCGGCGACGCAGCTGCAACTCGACATCTACGGCGAGATGCTCGACACGTTTTTCCACGCGCTGCACGGGAACGGCAAGCGGACGAAAGAGGAGTTCCGCGCGCTGGTGCTGCTGCTCGATCATCTGGAGAAAATCTGGCAGGAGCCGGATGAGGGCATCTGGGAGACGCGCGGCGGGCGGAAGCAGTTCACGTATTCCAAAATGATGGCGTGGGTCGCGTTCGACCGGGCGATCCTCATCGCGAACAAGCTGGGCGCCGATGCCCCTGTCGAAAAATGGGAGCGGCTGCGCGACACCATCCACGACCAGATCTGCGAAAAGGCGTGGAACGCGAAGAAGAACAGCTTCGCGCAGTATTACGGCAGCGACCAGCTGGATGCTTCGCTGCTGCTCATGCCGCTGGTGGGGTTCCTGCCGCCCACCGATCCGCGCGTCCGCGGCACCGTCGAGGCGATTGAAAAGGAGCTGATGCAGGGGGGCTTCGTCAAGCGTTACGACACCGGCAAGGTGAAAGACGGGCTGCCGGCCGGCGAAGGCGCTTTCCTGGCCTGCAGCTTCTGGATGGTGAGTTGCCTGAAGGCGATCGGCCGCGAGGATGACGCGCGCCAGATGTTCGATCGGCTGCTGGGGCTGTGCAACGACCTCGGCCTGCTTTCGGAGGAGTACGACGTCGAGCGCAAGCGTCTCGTCGGGAATTTTCCGCAGGCCTTCTCGCACATCTCGCTGGTCAACGCAGCGTTCGATCTCGAAGGGAAGAATGGCCACCGCCAACGCGCGCATCGCCACGGGCACCCCGAGCACGGCCGGAGCACATCGGTCGAAACGCGGGCCTGAGTCGATACGCGCGGCTCAGCTGCGGCTTCGATCAGCAGGAATGGCGTTATTGCCCGTTGTCGTCGGGAACGGCGAAGTAGCCTTTGCGCGCCTGGACCTTCAGCGTTTCCGGCTGATTGTTGTCGTGGCAGGCAATCTCGACCTGGCGGAAGCGCCCGTCCATCTCGTGGTTCGCCGGAACATACTGAATCAGGTACTGCGTGCGCAGTTCCTGTTCGATCTGGTCAAAAGCATCTTCGAGCTTCTTGCCGTTGTTCCCGACGTTGATCACGCGTCCGCCGGTGGCTTCGGCCAGCTGCTTCATCTGGTAGTCGCCCGTGTATCCGCCCATCGGGAAGCCATTGTTGTAGTAGAAGCCGCGGTCGGCAATCATGATCACGTAAATGATGGCGTTGGCGTTCTCCGCGGCGGCGATGGCGGCCTTGGGCTTGGTGTCGCTGCCCTGGTCCTCGCCGTCGGTCAGCAGAATCAGCGCCTTGCGTCCGGTCTCGCTGCGCAGCTTGTCATTGGAGGCGAGGTACACCGCGTCATACAGGAGCGTGCCCTTCGGAGTGCCGTGCACCGGCACCGGACCTTGTCCAATTCCTGGCACACCCGCCGCGCCGCCGCCGGCTGCGGTGTTGATCTGCACGTTGTTCATGGCGCGTTCCAGCTGACGCGTGTTGTTCGTGTAGTCCTGCTCGAGATTGACGCCGACGTCGAAGCTCAGCAGGAAGGCCTCATCTTTCGGGCGCAGGATGCGCTTGAGGAACGCGGCTCCGGACTGCTGCTCGAGCGGGAGCACGTACTGCTGGCTGCCGCTGGTGTCGATCAGGATGCCGAGCGTCAGCGGCTGATTGGCCTCAGCGACGAAGCTGGTGACCTTCTGCGGCTGCTTGTTTTCAAAGACACTGCAGTCGTTCTTCGTGAGGTAAGGAATGAGCGCGTTGTGCTTGTCGCGGACGGTGAAGTACTCGCTGACCAGGTTCGAGGTCACGTGCAGCGTCTCGCGCGGCGGTCCGGCTTCGGCCGCAGGCGTGTCCGGAACGGTACTGACGGGAG
>DASSKX010000140.1:0-4652 GCA_035689925.1 Acidobacteriaceae bacterium | reverse complement strand
GTAAGTTCACCGTACGCGAGGTCCCGCCGTGCCTGGTTCGCTGCGCCGCTGTTTTCTCTGCCTGTCTCTTCTGCTGCCTGGAACTCTTCCCGCCTTTGCCGCTCCTAACTGGACCCAACCAACTCCCGAAGAGTTGAAGATGACCGCCGATCCGGCGGCGCCGGATGCTCCGGCAACGTATCTGTTCCGCGAAGAGATCGTGGACGACAAGCTGCACTTCCACCGCGTCTATGCGCGAGTAAAGATCCTGACCGAAAAGGGCAAGGATGAGTTCAGCGACATCGAGATTCCCTACGACCGCAGCGTGGCGCAGATCCGCGGAGTCGAGGGCCGGACTATTCATGCCGATGGAACGGTGGTGTCCTTTACGGGAAAGCCGTACGACAAGGAATTGGTGAAGCGCGGCCATCTCAAAATCATGCAGAAGGTCTTCAGCATGCCCGATGTGCAGGTGGGCAGCATTCTGGAGTACCGGTACGAACTCCAATATGACGACCGCTATGTTGAGCCGCCACGGTGGTTCATTCAGCAGGATGTGTATATCCACAAAGCGCATTACCATTTCATCCCCTTCGATATGAGCGGCAGCCGCTTCATCACCGTGCGGGACAGCCTGGGAAAGGAGCGCACAGCGACACGTTTGCTGTGGTATGAGCATTTGCCGGGTACCGCGAAGGTGCAGGAGCGCATCGACGGCTACGACCTGGTAGCGAATGACATTCCAGCTCTGACGGACGAGGATTACTCGCCGCCGATGGACAGTTATTCCTATCGCGTCCTCTTCTATTACTCGCCGCAATTCTCGGGAAAGGACTTCTGGAAAGACGAGGGGAAGACATGGTCGAAGGATGTAGATCGCTTTGCCACTCCATCCGACAAAATCCGCGCCGCCGTGGCGGGCATCGTTGCTCCGAACGATACAGAGCAGCAGAAGCTGCAGAAGATTTATGCGGCGGTCATGGGCATCGAGAACACGCGGTTTACGCGCGAGCACTCTGCGGCCGAGAACAAGGCTGAGGGGCTGCGCGTCAAAACGGCGGCGGATATTTGGGAACAGAAACGCGGCACGGATGACGAGATCACGCGGGTGTTCATCTCCATGGCGCGCGCGGCCGGCTTCAAGGCATACGCGATGATCGTGACCGAACGCGATCACGCCCTGCTGAATACCGGGTATCTCGAGTGGAGTCAGCTGGAAGACGAAATAGCAGTTGTGCCGGTGAACGGGAAGGACGTCTACTTCGATCCGGGGCAACGCTACTGCGAGTACGGCAAGCTGAACTGGATCCACACAGATGTGATGGGCGTGCGGCAGACGGACAATGGGCCCGAACTGACCCTCACTCCCGGCCAAAGCTATCCGGAGAACGAGACGATACGCCTCGCGGAGCTGCAACTGGCGCCGAACGGCAGCCTGACGGGAACGGTGCGGATCTCCATGATGGGCGCCGAGGCGCTTCGCTGGCGCCAGGAGGCTCTGCGCACCGACGAAGACGCGATGAAGAAGAAGTTCGAAGATGAGTTGCAGGAGCGTGTTCCGGACGGCGTACACGTCAAGCTGAATCACTTCCTCGCGCTCAATCAATCTGATTCCAAGTTGATGGCTGTGGTCGATGTGAGCGGCAGCCTTGGGACACCGACGGGCAAGCGCGTCTTCTTACCCGGCTCGTTTTTCGAGGCAAGAACCAAGCCGATGTTCGCGCAGCAGAAGCGCGAGAGCATGGTGGATCTGATGTATCCGTATGTGGCGCAGGATCGGGTCACGATCAAGCTGCCGCCTGGCATGTCCATCGAGAGCACACCCACGGACACGAAGCTGCCGCTTCAGCAGTTCGCTCTGTATCAGATCGTGAATCAGCACAACGGCGACACGTTCGCGCAGGTTCGGCAGATCACGGTTGGCAACATCTTCTACAAGGTGGAGGAGTACCCGCAGCTCCGCGACTTCTTCCAGAAGGCGAGCGCGCAGGATCAGCAGCAGGTGGTGCTCCAGCGGACGGCAGCGGTCGCGATGCCCGCGTCCGCCCCCGCCGGAGCGAGCCAGTGACGCGGTGGGGCTGGTCGTCGGTTCTCGCAGCAGGGCTGGTTGCGGTCATGGCGCCGTGTGCACATGCTGCAGAGCCCCGATTGCCCGACTGGATGCTTCAGGCCGCGGCTCCGGCCATGGGATTTCCAGCGGAGTGGCGGGATGCGAAGGCCGTGTACCTGCTGGAAGACACACTGGTCACGATTCAGCCTGACGGACGTGCGGTCCAGCGCTACCGAGCGGTGGTGAAGATTCTGCGGCCGGAGGGGCGTGGATACGCGCGCCCGGTCGCCGGCTTCTCCAGGGACGAAAGGCTGTACTCGTTCCATGTGTGGAGCATCGGGCCGGACGGCCACCACTACGCGATGAAGGATTCGGAGTACGTGGAGCGAGGCGTCGAAGGGGGCGGGATTCTCTACGACGATGAACGCCTCAAGCTGGCTTCGCCGCCGGCAGCCGATCCTGGCGGAATCGTGGCTTGGGAGACCGAAACTCAGATCCCCACCTATATCAGCGAAGATACCTGGGGTTTTCAGAATCCGGTGCCCACGGTGCATTCGGTCTATGAGATCGATCTGCCGCCGACATGGCACCAGTACGCCGTCTGGTCGCGGCATTCGCGACTGGAGCCGACGGAAGTAGCGCCGAACCATTTTCGCTGGGAATTGACGAACATCGACGGCATTGACCTGACGGATGTGCCGCTGGCTCCGGCATGGTCGGCCCTCGCCGGGCGCATGACCGTGCATTTTGCGCAGGACCCGCTGCCGCAGGGCGACGCGCTCTGGGCCCGGATTGGCAACTGGTACACCGGTTTGGCAGCGCCGCGCAGCGAAGCAGGCGGAGACGTGGCCTCGACAGCGAAGTCTGTCGGCGGCAATGGTGACTTCATGGCTCGCCTGACGAAAATCGCCGATTTCATGCAGCAGCAGATCCGCTACGTGGGTATCGAAATCGGCATTGGCGGGTTACAGCCTCATCCCGCCGATGACGTCTTCCGCTACCGCTATGGCGACTGCAAGGACAAAGCCACGCTGATGATCGCCATGCTGGACGCGGTTGGCATTCGGGCGACCTGGGTTGGCGTGGATACGCACCGTGGACGGATCGATCCGGGGGCGCCGTCGCTGCTCGGCAATCACGCGATCACGGCGATCGAAATTCCGAAAGGCTACGAGAATCCACGTCTGCAGGCGGTCGTGAGGGCAAAGACGGGAAGGCGCTATCTCATCTTCGATCCGACGAACACGTTTGTGTCGATCGGTCAGCTCCCGCTTTATCTGCAGGGTGGTTATGGCATGTTGGCCGCAGGCGAGGACAGCCAGGTGATCCAGCTGCCGATCCTGAGTCCGGACGCGGACAGAACGGAGCGCACAGCAAAATTCGAGCTTGCGCCCGATGGCACGCTGACCGGCGACGTGAGGGTAGTACGTTCCGGCGCTTCGGCGTGGCAGATGCGCGGTGAGCTGGCGGCGGACAGTGAAAAGGAGCAGCGGCAGACACTCGAGCGCCAGCTGCAGCGTGATCTTTCCTCATTCACCCTCGGCTCCGAAAAGGCGGAGAACGTGCGCGAACTGGAGAAGCCGCTTGAGGTGCAGTATCAGTTCACCGCTCCGCTGTACGCAAAGACGGCAGGGAATCTGCTGCTGGTTCGTCCCAGGGTATTGGGCAGCGATGTGCGTGCGCTCAATGACAGGCCCCGCAAGGTGCCGATCAGCTTTAGCGGGCTCGGTACCTGGCAGGACGACTACGCCTTGAAAATTCCGGCTGGCTACACCGTGGATGATCTACCGGACCCGGTGACCGTCGACATGGGCTTCGCCACGTACCACAGCGAAGTGAAGGCCGAGGCCGGCACGCTGCACTACAAGCGGCAGTATGTGTTGAAGAAGCTGGAGCTGGATCCAGGCGATTACCCCAGCTTACGCAAGCTCGAGGCGGTCATCGCAACGGATGAGAACAGCGCAGCCGTGCTGAAGAAGCAATAACGGATCAGGCGGCTTTCCGATAAATCGCTTCGCCCTGGCGCCTGGCGGTCCGCAGGCGGCGTTTGATCTGCGTCTCGGTCGAGGGATGTATTTGCTTCCAGGCATATCCGGCTAGACCTACCGCGAGGCCCAGGCCTGCAGCCAGATAGGGGACGTGCGACTCCGCCCAGAATTCCCAGCTCCGGCCCTTTGCCCGGTCGCTAAACGCGCCGTGCGCGCCGTGGTCGCCGGGAACGGGCTGATACAAGTTGTCAGGCCGGTTCGGATCGGCTGCTCCGTCATACTGCTGCGAGTCATAGCCGTTGCGGGCCAGGTAGTGATCAGCGAACGAAGGGAGCAGCTTGTTGCCGAAGATCGCCTCCACCGTCGATCCGCCCACAAAGTACTCGCGGCGATGGGGATGATGGGCCGCGTAATAACTCGCGCGCGCGCCGACCTCCGGCTGGAAAATCGGGGGTACCGGTTGCGCCTTGCGCGGTAGCCTGCTGCGGACCCAGCCGAACTGTGGCGTATTCAGCGCGGGCATGTGCACGATGGTCGTCCTGACATTGCTCTTGTCATGAAGCAGCTCCGTGCGCAGCGCCGCATAGAAGCCCATGACCGCATGTTTCGATGCGCAATAGGCAGACTGCAGAGGA
>DASSKX010000139.1:0-3110 GCA_035689925.1 Acidobacteriaceae bacterium | reverse complement strand
CCAGAAAGGTCGGTTTGCTGCGTCGTCGGCTGACCCGCCAGCTGATCCTCTGTAGCCGTGGCGTTTGGACCAGAACCACTCGGTGCGGCTGCACCAGTGGTTGAGCCAGCTGTGCCGGCAGCGGCCGCCGCCGCAGCCTGTCGCCTCAGGCTGGCCACACTGACCGGTATTGTGGGCTGGGCCACGACGGGCAAGCCGTTCAGGGGCTCGAACTCCAACGCAGGCAGCCCCAGCTGTGCGCGTCTCCACCAGTAATTTCGGGTGACCAGCGACTCCTTGTCGGGGATCAGATCGCTCAGCTTCATCCCCTCATGCCACGCGAACCGTCCCGGATTGGCGGTGTTCCCCCGCAGGATTACGGTCTTTTCATATCTGGGCAAGATCGACAGCACCTGGACCAGATCGCCATCTTCCAGTTTCGTCGACAGTCCCGTCTGGTCGAAGGCGACCTCCATGGCGTGCCGGTCGCGATGAGCGTCGATGCGCTCGATCGAGATCCGTCGCTGCGCCGCTACCGCCGACGCCCCACCCGCTTCCGCCAGCGTATCGGCCAAAGTCTCGCCTGGCCGCAGCTCATAGATGCCGGCGTTTTTCACGCTGCCGGTGATTGCCACCTGCGCTCCCACAGGTGGTATATAAATGACGTCTCCCGATTGCAGAGGCGCATCCTTCGACTTGTCTCCGCGAATCAGCAGGTCGTACAGGTCGAACGTCGTAACCGTTGTGCCGCCCCGCCGCAGCTCAATGGCGCGCAGCGATCCGGCAACCGAGGGGCCGCCGCTCGCAAACAACGCGTCGACCAGCGTGCTCAGCGAGCTCACCGTATACACGCCCGGCCGCACCGCTGCGCCGGCCACATACACCTGCACCGCCCGGATCTGCCCCACGTCCGCCGTCAGATCGAAGTTCTTGTAGACCCGGCTGATCGCATCGCGCAGATGCTGCTCGAGCGCAGACGCCGTCAGGTCGGCCACATGGACTTGTCCGACCTGCGGCAGGAAAATGTCACCCGAGCGCTGCACGCGCACGTCTGCACGAAAATTCACCTGTCCCCAGACGTGAATCCGCAGTTCATCGCCCGGCCCGATCCTGTAATCGGGCGGCACGGGAGAGAGGTCCAGAGGCGCGAATGTCGACGGAACTTCGCGAAACAGGTCCGCCCCGTAAATTGGAAGGACTTCTCCCGTCGTCGACGCGACGAATTTCTGGAATTCCGTCAGCGGCTGCGGAGGGAGTGGCCGCTGATTGTTGACGTTCCCCTGCGCCGCCTGCCGAACCAGATTCTCCGTATCGGTGTAATTTTGCGGCGGCTGGCCTGTCGCGCCCGCACCCATCTGCATCGAAGGATAAAACGGGCTCGCAACTGACCTTTGCAGAAACGCGCAGCTCGGTGATGAGGCATCCAGCGGATCCGTGCAGTCAACTGTGCCGCTCTGATCGCTCTGCCCTAAAGGCTGCTGGGCCGACTGGCCATCTGGAAATCCCTGCGTTTGTGCGTTCAGGTGCAGCGCAGCTGCCAAAATCGGTGCGTACAAAAAGGGCGCGAATTTTTTCTTCATAGCAAGCGCTGCACGGGACACGGCAAGAACATTTCAGCCCCTGCCCGAGGCAATCCAGCGACAGGAAATACGTTGGTTGCGTGGTCAGAGTTTAGCATGTTGAACAGGCGAATATTACAGAAGTCACATCGGGCGAACCGTTTTCGATCATGTTGACTGCTCTGAGTACAAAAGTGGAACGCGCGGATCATCAGGGAAATAAATTGCTTTGTCTGTGTTGCCTGACGGGTATACTGCACAGCAGGAACACGGCACGGAAATAGTTACGTTTGAGTAAGTCGCTTCATCGGCCGATGCCGGATCAGCTTCGACTTTCTGGTTTACTGCGTACGCCAACAATAACCAATGCTGCAGTGTGATGGGTGGAATGAGCTCGCTTTCATTCGATTCTTTATTCCCTTCGGAAACCGGGAGCACTTCAGATAAGAGGACCGGCCAGACGCAAGGCGGTACCATCGCCGACGTCACGTCTTTGCCCGCTCGGTGGAGCGATACCCTTACGGAGCTGGACGCAGATTCACGAACCCTCAGCGAGGCCAGCGCCTGGGTGTTGTCACCCATCCGGCGTGCACTGGAAATTGCCGTCTCGCTGGTGGCGCTGATCATTCTTCTCCCCCTGATGGCCGCTGCCGCGCTGCTGGTGCGCTTCGGCTCCCATGGTCCGATTCTCTTTCGTCAGCGGCGTATGGGCCGGAACGGCCGTGAGTTCACGCTCTACAAGTTCCGTTCCATGCGTGTCGAAGACGAGTGCGGCTCCTGCATCACGGTGGTCGGCGACAGCCGCATTACGCCTGTGGGCGCCTTTCTCCGGCGCTACAAGCTCGACGAAACTCCGCAGTTCTGGAACGTCCTCCGCGGCGATATGAGTCTGGTCGGCCCCCGGCCCAAGCTTCCGCATCACGAAGCGCTGCACATGGAGAGCCGCCCCGGAATTACCGGAGTCGCCACGCTCGCCTTTCGGCGCGAAGAGGAACTGCTCTCCAATATTCCTGAGCAGGAACTGGACTCCTACTACGAGGCCAACATCAAGCCCGCGAAAGCGCGGATGGACAAGGACTACATCCGCACCGCGACCTTCGCCAGCGACATGAACATCCTCTGGCGCACCGTGACCTCCTGTCTCTTCGGTCTGCAGGAGCCACTCGAGCACCTCGAGAAGATCATCGCCGCGGCGCAATCGGAGCGCCACACGGCAGATGCGGTGATGCTGTCGAGGTCCATGGCGACATTCCGGCGCGAGCCCAGGGTCCCGGAACCTTGTCTCGGACCCGAACTCTGATTTTCTGATCCAGGCGATCCCATGCAGGCTCCCTGCATGGGATTACTTGTCTGCCAACAGCCGCTTTTCTGTCCGCCGCAAAGCTTCCCAGCATCCCAAAAAACAAGCCATGGTTCCACTTCGGTACTGTGCGGTTCTTTTGGTACGAGCGGCACGCTCATCTGACCAAAGTAATCTCATGTTCGCTCCTCGGGCCTTCAATAATCGGCCTGTCTCGCCGCTGCAGCCAGCCCTCCCGCCGGTTTCAGCTCAGCCTCGCGGGATGCACGAGG
>DASSKX010000138.1:0-4727 GCA_035689925.1 Acidobacteriaceae bacterium | reverse complement strand
TCCAATGCATACCGGTGATGCCGAGATGCAGACGCGTCAGCAGCCAGAGGAAGCTGTGCCACAGGCCGGGAGAACCTTCGTAGCGGATCTCGTGGAACATCATGTGCCACCATCCGCTGTCGCGCGCCATGAGAAAGGCCTGGGTCTCATCGGCCCAGGGCTCGTGCCACGCAATGCCGAGCGCGACCACAACGGTGTAGGCGGCGAGCACCAGGCTTTCCACCCACGTCCAGGGACGCGGCCGTGCGGCGGGCACTTCCACCGGCCCGCGCTTCGGCGGCTCGACGAGAATCGGGCCCGGCGCCGGAGCAGGCTGCGGCAGCCAGTCGACAAGTCGTGTTGTGCCGGTGCCGGTACGGCGTACTTCGGCCTCGGCATAGGTGGTGACTTCTTCAACGACCCTCTGCTCTGCTTCCACTTCTTCCGCGTGCGGCAGTTTATGGATCGTGGCCCGGCGCACCTGCGCGATCATTGCTTCCCAAACGGGGTCCTGAGCCGGAATCGGGTGAACATTGTGCGGCAAATGTCGGTTCTTCAATCAGTGGCTCCAAAAAGTAAGAAGGGATCAATGAGCGTTCACGAAACCCACTTGAGCAATCGCAGCACGCCAAGTGGCGCCGGTCGGGACCAGGCAGCCGCGATACCGGGCTGCCGGCTGTCTTCGCGCCGGCTGGTGTAGGACCGATACGCCTGGACCAGCAGTTGTTCGCCGCTGAGGCTGGGGTGCCATCCGAGGCGCTCGCGCGCCTTCGTTGTGTCAAAGAAAAAATCGTCGGAGATCATGCGCGATTCGTACGGGCCGAGCGACAGCAGTCCCAGGTTGCCGCCGATGCGCAGAGCGGTGCGTGTGGCCTTTTCAGGAAGCGACCGAATCGCGGACGCGGTCCCGGCAGCGTCGATCACGGCCTGCCACAGCTCCCGCAGCGGCTTCACGCCAGGATTGCCAATGTGGAAGACGCCTTTGACGCCCGGATGCAGCGCAGTCATGCAGGCGCGCAGCAGGTCCTCTGCACAGGTCAGCTGATAGCGGTTGCCGCCTTCGCCGATGATCCAGACGGTCTTCCCGTCGTGAATGAAGTCGAACAGAATCGCGAGCAGTCCCTGGGGCATGGAGTCGACGATGAGCGAACTGCGCAGAATGACGAGTTCCATCGCGCCCGAGAAACCGGAAAGCGCATCTTCGGCGGCAAGCTTCGATTCGCCGTAGAGATCGACCGGCGCCGGCGCGTCGCCTTCGCGGACGGCATGCCCGGCCGTGCCTCCCCACAGACAACTGGTCGAGATGAAAACAAATTTCGACACGCCGGCGTCGCGGCACGATTTTGCGAGTTTGCGGGTGGCATCGACGTTGGAGGTCCAGAGATCTTCCTCGTCGGTTTTGCCGCGCGGCACCACGGCGGCGCAGTGAAACACGGCGTCGTAGCGATGGCGGCGGAAGACGGAGTTCAGCAGCCAGGGGTCGCGAACATCACCCTTGATTTTCGTGAGGTGTGGATGCCAGTTGGCGTCGGGCACGCGGTCGATGCTGCTGACATGCCACCGGTGACGCAGCAAATGCCGCTTGAGTATTCCGCCGAAAAAACCGGCGCCGCCGGTTACGAGCACATGGGGCATCAGGGGGAGGAATCCTTGCCAGACGTTGGACTTGCCTCTGATGATCCCGGCCGAACGGGAGGCAGACACCCTGGGCGGGAGAACATCTGCCGTTAAGATGGTCGGCCGCAGGCGACCGGATGCTTGCGGGCAGAGAAGAAGCGGCGACGAATCAGGCGATCATGGGTAAAACGGTGGTGATGAAGCGCTTAAGCCAACAAGCCGACCAAAAACTCTCAGCGGCGAGAGGAGTCGCGATAATAGTCCCCGCTCTTGCCGCCGGTTTTCCGTTCAAGCTGCAGGTCTCGGATAATGATGGACTTATCGACCGCTTTGCACATGTCGTAGACGGTGAGCGCAGCCACCGATGCGGCGGTCAGCGCTTCCATTTCGACTCCGGTCTGCGCGGTGGTCGCCGCCGTGGCGCGAATCGCGATGCCGTGGTCGCCGATTTCCATCTGCACGTCGACGAAGCTGAGGGGCAGAGGATGACACATGGGAATCAGTTCGGAGGTGCGCTTCGCAGCGAGAATGCCGGCAATGCGCGCGACCTCCAGTGGATTGCCCTTGGGGTTGTGCGGCAGTGCGGCGAGCGCTTCTGCGGAGAGCGCGACGAACACCGACGCTTCGGCCTCGCGGCGGGTCGCGGCTTTGGCGCTGACGTCGACCATGCGCGCGTCTCCGGCTTCGTCGAAATGCGAGAGCTTGCCCATGCCGTACCAGAGTATCGCGCTCGAGCGAAACGGCACGAGGGTGCCGCCGGTTGTGTTAGCTTTTTCTGCGTGTCCAAAGCAGATCGGCGTGCATTTTATTCCGGGAGCGGGACGATGAAAACAGTGGTCCGCGAGTTCCTGTGTGTGGTGGCGATGGCCACCATGAGCCTGGCGCCTCACGCACAGCAGAAAAGCGCGAGCGCTGTGCACGAGAATCGCAACTGGTGGAAGAACGCGGTGATTTACGAGATCTACCCACGCAGCTTCCAGGATTCGAATGGCGACGGCATCGGCGACCTGAATGGCATCACATCGCGACTCGACTACCTCGAGAAGCTGGGCGTGGACGCGATTTGGCTGACGCCGATTTATCCCTCGCCGCAGGTCGACTTCGGCTATGACATCGCCGATTACGAGAAGATCGATCCGCAGTACGGCACCATGGCCGATTTCGACCGGCTCGTCGCGGAGGCGCACAAGCGGCACATCGGCATCATCATGGACCTGGTGCTGAACCACACCTCCGATCAGCACCCGTGGTTTAAGGAGTCGGCGAGTTCGCGCAATAATCCGAAAGCCGACTGGTACGTGTGGCACGATCCGAAGATGGTGAACGGTAAGCCGCAGCCGCCGAACAACTGGGAGTCGGTCTTTGGGCACTCGGCGTGGCAGTGGGACCCGGCGCGCAAGCAGTACTACTACCACCGCTTCTACATCCAGCAGCCGGACCTGAACTGGAACAACCCCGCGGTGCGCAAGGCGATGTACGACGTGGAGCGCTTCTGGATTCAGCGTGGCGTCGTAGGCTTCCGCCTCGACGCCATCACGTCGCTCTTCGAGGATCCGCAGTGGCGCGACGAGGAGTACGTGCGCGGACCCGACGGCAAGCCGCTCATCAATGCCTACGGCGATCCCGTCGTGAACACGAGCCTCACCGACGATCTGCCGAAAGTACACGACGTGATCCGCGAACTGCGGCAGGTCGCGGATGAGACGAAGGGGCGGAAGGTGATTCTGATCGGCGAGACGTATCTGCGCGCGATCGACGATCTGCGCAAGTGGTACGGCGCGAATAACGATGAGCTGGATTTGCCCATGGACCTGCAGGTGGGCTTCCCGCCGGCTCGGAACAACACGCTGGACACGGCATACTTCCGAGACCGCATCAACGAGGCGCAGACGGAGCTCGGCGGGCGAATGCCGCTGATCGTCTTCGACAACCACGACAATCCGCGCTGGGACCGCTACGTGCACGACAATCACTTCGAAGATGTGGGGCGCGTGATCGCGACGATCCTCTTCGCCACGCGTGACACCGCGATGATGTACTACGGCGACTCGATCGGCATGAAGACGACTCCGCCGACGCGGAAAGAGGACGTGAAGGATCCCATTGGCATCACCGGCTGGCCGAAGGAGAAGGGCCGCGACGGCGAGCGCACGCCGATGCAGTGGGACGACAGCACGAACGCAGGCTTCTCGACCGCGGCGAAGACGTGGCTACCCATTCCGCCAAGCTACAAGCAGGTGAACGTGGCGGCGGAGGAGAAGGATACGAATTCGCTGCTGCACTGGTACCAGCAGCTAATTTCTCTGAAGAAGAATGACGCCGCGTTGCACGACGGCTCGGAGACAATGCTGAACACGAGTGACCAGCACGTGCTGAGCTGGCTCCGCAAAGCTCCGAATGGCGAAGCCGTGGTCGTCGCGGTCAACATGACGCCGCAGCCGCAGACGGCGAGCTTCAATCTGAAGCAGCAGGGCGTGAATCGCTTTCACGTGAAAACGCTCCTGAAGACGCCCGGAGCGCAGGATCCGCTGTCGCTCGATCTGGTGCAGCTCGGGCCGTACGGAGTGTGGGTGGGAAAGGTGGAGTAGCAGGGGCTTCCGCCGCGGCTATAGACCACCTCCAGGTTTTCGCGACATGCATGCTGAGAAGATCACCGCACAGATCGATCACGTTGCCATTCACGTCAGGAACCTGCAGGCAAGCACGGACTTCTACCAGAACGTGCTTGGCCTGCAGATCATCCCCGATCCATTTCAGGACGGGCGGCATATCTGGCTTCACGTCGGCGTGCATCAGCAATTACACCTGATCAGTGGAGCGCAAACAACCACTGGTGAGGACATGCAGGTTCACATGGCCTTCCGAGTGCGCTCGGTGGACGAATTTGTCCGGCGGCTTCGCGATCTCCACGTGACCTTTGTGAACCTGAAAGGCGAAGCGGGCCAGATCGCCACCCGCCCGGATGGAGTGAAGCAGGTCTACCTCCAGGATCCGGATGGCTACTGGATCGAAGTCAACGAGGCGGAGTATTAGCGCCTATCTGTGCGCGGACCAACTGGACACACGGCGAAGCCCACTGTCTACCTATCTTCTACGCTGGCATCTGCGCCGGAATTGCGTTCATCCCGCCA
>DASSKX010000137.1:0-2437 GCA_035689925.1 Acidobacteriaceae bacterium | reverse complement strand
GGACAGGCCTGGGAGCCTGCTACTCCGGGAGAGCTTCCGGCAGAAAGCGGTAGCCGACCCAGGGCTCGGTCTGAATGTATTCGCGGCCGCTGACGTTCTGAAGCTTCTTTCGCAACTGGCCGACGAAGACGCGGAGGTACTCGGGTTGCTCCGCCGCCTGGCTGCCCCACACGGCTGTCAGCAGTACTCGGTGCGTCAGCACCTTGCCCGGGTTGCGCGCAAAGAAAACCATCAGGTCGAACTCGCGCGGCGTCAGATGCACCGGCTGGCCGCAGACGGTGACGAGATGATCGGCGGGGTCGACGACAAAGTCGCCCGCCTCGATGCGCTGGTCATTAGGGCGTTCCGGCGAGCGGCGCAACTGGGCGCGCACGCGCGCCAGCAATTCCTGAATGCCGAAGGGCTTGGTTACGTAATCGTCGGCGCCGGCGTCGAGCGCTTCCACTTTGGAGCGCTCCTGGTCGCGCACGGACAGGACGATGATCGGCGTCTGGCTGTTGCGGCGGATTTCCTGGCACAGCTCGACGCCGCTGATGCCCGGCATCATGAGATCGGTGATCACCAGGTCCGGTTGCCACTCGGAGAAGAGCCGCAGCGCCTCTTCCGGATCGTTCGCGGTGCGCACGTCGTAGCGTTGCGCACTCAGCGAGGCGCGCAGCACGCGCGTGATCTGAATCTCGTCGTCCACCACCAGAATGCGTTCCGCCATGGCGCCTCGGCAGGGGTATGATCGCCTGTCATGCAGCCCGCCATGCAGAAGGATACTCTCGGACCGATCGGCATCCTGCTGCGTTACGTCGTTTTAACGGCAGGCGCGCTGGGTTTGGTGGCGCTTTTCCGGACCATATGGCACGCGAACGATACGACTGTGGCGCTGGCGTTTTTGATGCTGGTTCTGGTCACGGCTTCGCGCTGGAGGTTGCGCTATTCGGTTTATCTTTCCGTGCTCTGCACCCTTCTCTACAACTTCTTCTTTTTTCCGCCGGTCGGACGCTTCACGATTGAGGATCCCCGGAATTGGGTGGCGCTGACCGCCTTTTTGGCCTGCAGCGTACTCGTGAGCCACCTGTCCAACCAGGAACACCTGCACGCGGAGGCAGCCGAACAACGCAGACGCGAAGTGGAACAGCTCTATGAATTCAGCCAGCACTTGCTTTTGCAGGATGATCCTCGTCATCTGGCCCGCACCGCTCCAACGGCCGCTGCGGCAAGCTTTGGGTTCCGCGCTGTTGCACTGTATGTTCGCGAAGATGACGCCGTCTACTTTTCCGATCCCGGTAACGAAGCGCCCGCCATTGTCGATCTGAGAACGGCGGCAGCAACTGCGGAATCCGCAGGCGTCGTCCGGGACGGCTTCCGGATCATCCCACTGGCGCTGGGGATGCGGTCCAGCGGAGTGATGGCAGTGACCGAGTCCGGATATTCCTCCCAGGTTTATGAAGCCATTGGCACGCTGGTCGCCATCGCTCTGGAACGCGCGGCGGCGTTGGAGCGCAGCAGCCGTCTGGAGGCATCGCGCGAAAGCGAGCGACTGCGCAGCGCGCTGCTGGACTCCGTCACACACGATCTGCGCACGCCGCTGACTTCCATTCGTGCCGCAGCAACCACCCTGGTCAGTAGTCCTGCTCTCGCCGAAAGCGAACGTGAGGAACTCACTGCGGTGATCGATGAAGAGAGCGCGCGTCTGGATCGGTTGATCGGGCAGGCGGTGGAGATGGCGCAATTCGATGCTGCCACGGTGACACTGCACCGCCAGGCGCAGGACATCCGGGAACTCCTCGACGTCACTGTCGAGGAGATGCGCGGCCTACTGCGCGGCCGCCCCGTCGAGGTTGATGTGGAGACCGGCATGCCGGCGGTCTCGATGGATCGCGATCTGATCCGTCGCGCTCTTCGCCATCTGATCGAGAATGCAGTTCGCTACTCTCCGCCAGGCTCGGCAATCTCGCTCGCGGCGAAGCGCGATGACTATCGCCTGCTGATCGAAGTCATCGATCATGGGCCGGGCATTGATGCCGCCGAACAACCGTTCGTGTTTGACAAATTCTTCCGAGGGCGCCAGCATCGTTCGTCAGCTAAGGGAACCGGCATGGGATTGGCCATAGCGAAGGCCATCATGGAGGCGCACGCCGGGGGAATCTCGGTTTCCAGCAATCCGGGCAAAGGCGCCTGCTTTACCCTCTGGGTTCCGATCGCCTAGCGTCGGCGTCATCAATTTGCTGTCTCTTTGGAGCGGCCCGGGATCGATTCCTTCCACCCAGTCACTAACTGCCCCAGCGTTCTGGACGAGTGACCGGCAACTCGGACATTGTCGATCCCGGGACCGGCTCGGGCGACGTGCACGAGCCAACTACTCACCTGGATGATGCTGCTATCGTTTCGTCAAAGAGGATGACGATGACCGAATCGTACACTGCGGTGAATCAACTCCTTTCCG
>DASSKX010000136.1:0-4911 GCA_035689925.1 Acidobacteriaceae bacterium | reverse complement strand
CGGCGGCAAAAGAAATGGGCCGCCGAAGCGGCCCATGGTGAGCGTTGCGTTGTCGCCAGTCAGAACTGGATTTTGCCTCCGAAAATCACGAACCGCTGCCCGGAGGTGTTGCCCGAGCTGTTGCCGTCCACGTTGTAGGCCGTGCTCAGGAACGGATTGAATCCGCTCGGCGAGTAGTTGCCCACATCGGCCAGGCCCGCGCCACGGAACATCTGGTTGAGTGCGTTGTATGCGTTGAACTGCAGTTGCAGCTTCACGCGTTCCGTGATCTCGACATTCTTGAAGAGGCTTACGTCGAAGTCGCTGAACGAGTCGCCGCGCAGGATGTTGCGGCCTGAGCCCGGATACGGATTGCCAACCTGCTGGGCGTACGCCTGGTTGTTGATGATCCAGTGTGCATCGGACGGAGTGGTCGGATCGCCGGGGTTGTAGCCGGTGATGCTGCCATCGTCGGCATACGTGAAGCCGTCGCTGTTGTACTTCACCCAGGTCGGGGTGTCGTTGGCGGGTCCCCCGTACGGGTTGAGGTAAGCCACCGTGTTCAGCGGCGCTTTCGGGTTGGACAGGACCAGGCGGCAGGTGTCCGTGTTCGGGCCGACGCCGGAGCTGTTGAACACGCCATCGCAGTAGCTGGTATCGCCCGTATACGGATCGAGTGTCAGCGGCTGCGTGGGGTTAAATGGCTGACCGCTGTTGTACCGGTACAGCGAGCTGAAGGACCAGTCGTTGACGATGCGCGACAGCAGTCCATTCGTCCTGGCAAATCGCGGCAGCTGGTAGTGCAGCGTAAGACCGACGACGTTCGGGAAGCTGTTGCCGTCCACGCCGCGCTCGCCGCTGTTCGCGTTGAGTGGGTTTTGCGAGAAGGCGGTGGTGCTGCCGGGGCCGCCGGTGCTGAAGACGTCCGTCACGTTGTCGATTTCACGGCTCCAGGTGTACGAGGCCGTCCCCGTGATGCCGTGGAAATTCGACGTGGTGAGGTTCGTCTGCAGGCCGTTGTAGGTGGCCCAGCCGCCGTTCGTCACCAGGGCCTGATTGCGGAAATTGCAATTTGGCCGGCCGTAGCCCAGCGCCGATGGATCGCTGCAGAGCGTGGTACCCAGCGAGTACGTCGGGAAGGCATCGGCTACCGGCTGCAGATACGGGTTGGCGTTGACCGACTGGAAGTTCTGCGTGGTTTTGGAACCAACGTACCGGAGAGATGCAACGGCTCCGTGGCCCAGCTGGTGCTGGATACCGAGATTCCACGTCTGCACGTACGGCGTGCGGAAAGTGGTCGGCACGTAGGTTTGATCGAGTCTCTGCGGATTTGAACGGTTGCCCAGACGCGGCAGGTTCTGTTCGCGAATGGCGGCGCCGGTCGCACTTCCGTTCGCAGCCAGGCAGTTGCCGTCGCAGAGGAAGGCGCCGGTTTTGGCAACGGGCGTCGCGATCGCGTCGATCAGGAAGATGTTGTAAAAGGCCGGATTGGCGTTGATCGCGTAACCGGCATTGACAACGAGCTTCGAGTCGAACGCTGGATTCCAGGCGAGTCCGATACGCGGCTCGAAATTCTTGTAGTGTTCATTGACGGACGGAACCGTGCGATTCGCCAGCGGCAGAGTCGGATCCCAGAACGCGGTTGCGGGGTTGGACTCGCGCGCTACTGTCTCGTCGTGCAGCTTGTTGACGGCCTGGCCGAAGTACTCCCAGCGGACGCCCAGGTGGGCGGTCAGCGTCGGCGTAAGTTTCCAGTCATCCTGCAGGTAGGCCGCTACGTCCGGCTCCGTGAAGGGAATGACGGGGTTGCCGTTGGCCAGCTCGCCGATACCGGAATCCTGCAGGAACGACGAGATGTCGTCGTACAGGAGAATACCGTTGTAGAGCGGGAGGAAGACGTTCGGAGAGTTCTGATAATCGAACTCGCCGCCGAACAGGATCGTCTGCTTGCCGACCGACCATGTGGCGTTGTTCTGCACCTGCGTTACCTTGACGGTGCGGCCCTGCGGGAATCCCGCATACGTTCCGAAGCCCGCGTCGAGGTTGTTGCCGATGAAGATGACGTCGGTATTGCAGGCGGTCAGGTTGGTCGAAGTGCAGTTGGGAAGCGAACCGCCCTGGAAGTACACCTTGGATTCCTGGAACGAATAGCGGAGCTGATCGACGAAAGTGCTCGAGAAGGTGTGGCTCCAGTCCGCGCCAACGGAGTAGTTCGTGTTTGGCACGTTCACCCAGTCGCCCACAGCGATGCCGTTACCCGCCTCGCCCGCGAATACGTCATTCTGATAGAAGAAGCGGGCAAAGAGGTGATCCTTCGAGGTGGGCTGCCAATCGAGGCGGCCCAGGTGCTCCTGATCCGTATACGGAGTGGAGATGCTGCGCGTAACGCCGGCGAACTCAACCGGAACAGTGACGCCACCGGGGCCGGTGACGTTTTCCGTCGTTACCGACGAAGCGATCACCTGCGGATTCCCGGTCGTGATGCCGAACGGGCCGGCCGACTTGAGCATTCCTACGGCCGGGTTGTTCGGGAAAGCGGCAGCCAGCTGTGACAGGCCTGTTGGCGTAGGTGTCAGGTTCGGCAGGGAAACGGAGGGCACGACGCCGGTAAAGAGGCGGTCCCAGAACGTGCTGCCGAAGAAGAAGAGCTTGTCTTTTATTACCGGGCCCCCGAGGGTGGCGCCATAGCGATTCTCGACGAAGCGCGGCATCACGGGCGTCGTGCAGCCATCCGAAGGGCTCTGACCCTTCGCGCAATACCCAAACAGCGGGCTCTTGTCGCCATTGGTCATGGAGCTGAGCGCCTGGCCCTGATAAAGCTCAAAGGCCGAGCCATGGAACTGGTTCGTGCCCGACTTGGTGATGTAGTTCACCACCGCGCCGGCGTTGCGGCCATATTGTGCGCTGTAGTCGTTGGTGATGACCTCGAGCTGCGAGATGGCGTCCTGGTTGCCGAAGAAGATTTGCGGGCCGCCGATGGAGTTGTCGTTGTTACTCTGCCCATCGAGTTCGAAGTTGTTCGAGCGGCCGCTCTGGCCGTTGACGGAGAAGTTGTCACCGTTTGTGTTCGAGAAGTTGTCTCCGTGCGTGCTCACCACGCCGGGAATGACTTCCGTGATGGTGTCGAAGCCATTGTTGAGCGGCATCGTCTCGATGCTGCTCGACTGGAACGTGGTCGTCACCTGAGAGTCCGACGGATTCAGCAGCGCGGCGACCGAGCCGTTCACCTCCACAACCTCGGAGGAGGCGCCGATCGTCAGCGGCACGTTCTTGATGTCGGTGATGACGCCGGAGTTCACCGGAACGTTCTGGATCGTGGCCGGCCTGAAACCCTCAGCATTGATGCGCACGCTGTAGGTGCCGATAGGAACGGCGCGGATGGCGAAGTTGCCGTCGGCGCTGCTGACGCTCTGCAGCACGATGCCGGTCGCCACATTCGTGGCGGTGATCTTCGCGTTATTCACGACGGCCCCCTGCGGATCAACCACAGTGCCGGAAATTGTGCCCGTCACGATGCCCTGAGCGATCGCGTGCGGGTTCAACCATAAAAAGGAAAGGAGCAGCGCAACGGCCGCAATCCAGGGACTACGTCTGACGTACATTAATTCCTCCAGTGATCATGGGAGAGGTGGACGTGACGTCGCGGGGGGATCCCCTGCCTTTCAGGGATTTTGTTGCGTAGGCCGCGGCCTGCCGGCGACGTTTGCGGAAACGTCGAGCAGGGCGGTACGGAGCCCGCGACAACCAAAACAGAAAAGTGCATGAAATGTTCAGTACGAGAGCACGTTCATTGCCGTTCCCCGCAATCGGGCCAGACACCCTCTGGTTCTTATCGAGGTAGTAATACCGTCGTACCGTTACCCGCTGCTGAAGCTACGTTTGTCAAAAAAATTATTCGGCAGAGTTCAGAGGTAGCCGCCGGAACGGCCCAATGCAGAACGCCAAGTGCGGATCATTCGGCAGAATTCTATGGTGCTTCATAGACAAAACAGGCGTGTTCTATGAAGAATGGGATTTATGGGCCAGCTCCCGGTTGGAAGTTCCTGCCTTCATGGAGTTTGCAGATCAGTAAACAAATGTGGTGAATCGCTGCCGAACGAGTGGCGGGGGTGGCGGGTAAGAACTGGTCTGAAGTGGATTCAGATGCCGAGCTTCTTCACTTCCTCGTTGTAGTACTTCCGGTAGAGAATGTCCCACTCCTGGCTGCCTTCGGGAATAATGCGACGCTGCGATTCGATCTTCTGCCGGGCGGCCTGATCGATGCGCATTTCCTCCAGGAGCATGTGCTCGAGCGCCTTACGCGCCTCCTGGCGAATGGTGTTGCGGTCCTCCAGAAAGTCGCATTCCGGCGTCTCGGCCAGGGTGTCGGCCACGACGTGGGCCAGTTTGTTGAGCTTGTCGCGCGAAATTCTCACAGCACCGCCTTATATTTGCGCGCCAGCTCGGTTTTGACCTTCTTGAACATCTCGGAGTAGCTCGCACCGGTCCGCCGCATTTCTTCCTGGTAGGCGTCGAGGATCACGCGTACCTCCTCGTTGATCCGGTCTTCGAGCGAAAGCTCTTCCAGCAGGCCGCCGTAGACACGCTCCTCTACCACTGGAGGTTTCGCGGTCTGAATCATTTTGGCGTCGATGAGGTGCTTGACGGTGTGGCGCGCCAGATAGCCAACGTACTCGCGGGAAAAAATCATGGAACTCATTCGGAATATAGCACATGGACCGAGGCCTCTCAGGCCACCGACGCGCATGTCCGGGCAAAGTCTCGCGCGGCGGGAAGCCGTCGGCTAAGAACTTCTCTTCTGCTCCCGAATGCGCCGAATTTCCTCCATGCGCAGCGCCAGCAGTTTCTCGCGGCCCTCCTGCGTCGGGTGATACCAGCGTCGCCGGGCCAGCGATTCCGGCAGGCACTCCATGTCGGCAACCCGGCCTTCGA
>DASSKX010000135.1:0-3456 GCA_035689925.1 Acidobacteriaceae bacterium | reverse complement strand
CCGCGGCCACATCTATATTGCCTTCGGCAAGCCGGATTCCATCGAGTCGCACCCCTCGGGCGGCGCGTACCAGCGCCCCATTGATGAGGGTGGCGGTTCGACGGCGACCTTCCCGTTCGAGACCTGGCACTACCGCTATCTTGAGGGCGTGGGCGACAACATCGATATCGAGTTTGTCGACACCTGCATGTGCGGCGACTACCACATGACCATCGACCGCTCGGAGAAGGACGCGCTGCTCCACGTGCCGAACGCCGGCAATACGCTCTATGAAGACATGGGCATGGCCAAGCGCGCGGACCGCTTCAAGGGCGGCATGGAAGATCTGGGCCCGGGTCCCGACAGTTCGACCAACGGCGCCAAGGAATTCGACCGGCTGGAGCAGTACTCCAAGCTGATGGCGCCTCCGGTGATCAAATTCAAGGACATGGATCTGGCCTCGTTCCTGACCAGCCACAAGGTCATCAACGGCCCCATCTTCCCCTTCGACGTCCGGACGGACTTCGTCAAGGTTACCGACGATACGGTCCTCGTCCCCATCACGCTGCAGATCAAGAATCGCGACATCACCTTTAACACCAAGGATGGCGTCTCCAAGGGCGTCGTGGACATCATCGGCCGCGTCTCGACCATCACCGACCGCGTCGTGCAGACCTTTGAGCAGCCGGTTGAGGTGGAGGAACCAGCGGAGTTACTCCCCAAATTGCTCGACAGCGCCTCCCTGTACTGGCAGGCCGTTCCGCTGCGGCCAGGCCGCTATCGTATTGATATTGCGATCAAAGACGCCAATAACCCGAACCACGTGGGCGTATGGGCGCAGGCCGTGACCGTGCCCCGCTACGACGACGACCGGCTTTCGACCTCGTCGCTGATCCTGGCCGACAAGATGGAACGGGTGCCCTCCAAGCAGATCGGGCAGGGCATGTTCATCCTGAGCAATACCTATGTGCGGCCAAGGGTTACGTCCAACCCGGCCACGCCGGCCGTCTTCCATCGCAACCAGAATCTAAACTTCTGGATGCAGGTTTATAATCTTGGCCTGGACGAGAAGAGTAAGCAGAATAACGCTACAATCAACTACCAGATTCTGAATGCGGCCACGAACAAGCCGATTCTGAATACGGATGAAGCATCACAGAAGCTCAGCGCCTCGTCCGACCAGTTGACGCTGGAGAAGTCCCTCCCCCTTGCAAGTCTTGAGCCGGGGAAGTATATCGTTAGGATCAGCGTGAATGACGGCGTGACCCATCAGCAGATCGCACAGTCAGCGCCATTCACGGTGGAGTAGGCTCAAGGGAGGTGCTTCCGTTCCCCGCGGAAGCGAAGCCACAGCGGCCCACAGAGCCCGCGTGGTTGGTCATGAATTAGGGAGCAGCGCCAGGGAGCAAACAACGAACGGATGCAGTGACAAGACGTAGCTACATTTCCGCTTCGATGCTCGCTGTGGTCGCCATGTTCGCCATGGCATCGATGCAGGCTGAGGCGCAGTCCGCCAGCCTGACAGGTATCGTGCGCGACAGCCACGGCACGCCGCAAAGCGGCGCCTCCGTCGAACTGCTTCGTCCTGACTTCTCCGTTGCCCTCCAGGCCTACACGGACGATCACGGCCGGTACCGCATCGCTTCGATTCTTCCGGGTGTCTACGCCGTCAAAGCCTCCGCCGATCTCTTCCTTCCTACCCTCCGCGAAAATCTCAGAGTCGTTGGCGAATCGAAGCTGGTCGTCAATCTCACCCTCGATACGCTGTACGAAGCGTTCCGCTGGCTTCCTGCCAAGCCACGGCAGGTCGATGAGCCCAAAGACGACTGGACCTGGACGTTGCGCCTCTCCGCGAATCGTCCGCTGCTGCGCCTGCTTGAGGATGGTCCTCTGGTGGTCGTCAGCAACGGCGACGGAACCACGCCGGAGCTGAAGGCCCGCGTCACCGTGCGCGGCGGCGATGGCGGCTTCGGCGAAGGCGGCATTCATAACGACTTCGAGATGGAGCGCTCGCCGGGCGACGCCCGCGCCATGATCTTCCGCGCCGATCTCACCCAGGCCGGCGATGCCGCGCTGAACGCCATGGTCGGCTACGAACAGCAGCTGGCGCAGGGGCACACCTTCCGCACCATCACCGCGATTGAAGACCGGCCCGATATCGGCGGCGGTCCAGGCATCCAGGGACTCCAGGCCATCGAAATGCGGACCGGCGAAACGATGAGCCTCGGTCCCGGCATCCAGGCGGAATTCGGAGACCAGGCGGAAGCGGTTCATCTGGGCAACATGCTGCTGGCGAACCATCCGTTCGCCGCTGTCACCGTTCGCGGCGGGAACACGGCCGTGGCCTATCGCGTCTCGACAGCGCCGGGCATTCAGAGCGTTTCCGATCTCGACCGTGAGGCTACCGTCGGCCCCAGGCTCGCCGAGCGCCATGGCGCCCTGGCGCTGGAGCAGGGAATCCACCAGGAAGTCGCCGTCGATCACAGCCAGGGCTGGATGCGCGTGAAGGTGACTGCGTGGCGGGAGACCCTCAACCATCCCGTGGTGAGCGGTGGCGGCAACATCTCCGCGAAAGACTGGGCGGGCGGCAACCTGCTCTATGACGGCTCGAGCGATCTGCTCCGCGTCGCCGGCCAGAATTTCACCGGCAACGGCGCGATGGGCGAGTGGGACGGCCATCTGACCAGCAACACCTGGATTTCTTTCGACGTGGCGGTCGGCGAGGCGCTGCGCATGGCGCAGGCAGCCCAGGCAGAAGCCACCCTGGAAGACGCCGTAGCGGGCATGGCAGCCCACCAGACCGCGATGGTCAGCGCCGCAATGCATGGCAAAGTCGGCCAGAACGGGACGAAGTGGCGCGCCTCCTACCGCTGGCAGGATCCGCACTCGCTCACTCCGGTGAATCCCTTCGCCAGCAACGCTCCGGATGCGTATCTGAGCTTCCGCGTGCGTCAGCCGATCCACTACCGCCGTGTCATTCCTCGCGGCGTTGAAGCGCTGGTGGACGTCCGCAATCTGCTCGCCGAAGGCTACCGGCCGTTCGTCTCAACCGACGGCAGCACGCTCTATTTCGCGCAGGCCGCGCGCTGCATCGAAGCGGGCCTCTCCTTCTCGTTCTGAGCTGATTTCCGCTTCGTTCCTCGCTCCTCGCACCAGTGTCTTTCGTCACCGGGAGCGCTCCGATGGCAGTGATTCCCTGTGCTATATTGAAAAAGGTGTACAGCGAGATGCAGCACAATTTCTGCGTCCGCTGGCACCTCCCGCCCGACGTTCTTCCCGTGGACGCGTAGCTCAATTGGCAGAGCATTCGACTCTTAATCGACAGGTTGTAGGTTCGATTCCTACCGCGTCCACCATCTCCCAGACGAAGACACAACCACCACGGGCGCACTTGCGCGCGGATCATTTTTTTGAATTTGTCTTTGTTGAATTCGGCTATTAAGAACGCTCTCAGAACGTAAACGCCACGCCCGCCCC
>DASSKX010000134.1:0-4457 GCA_035689925.1 Acidobacteriaceae bacterium | reverse complement strand
CGCCTGCCGCATGCCGCCGCCCAGGCCCTTGCGGATGATCCGGGCGCGATCCATCGCCTCCGCCGAACCGACCAGCATCGACCCTACCGGCGCTCCCAGCCCCTTGGACAAACAAAACATCACCGTGTCGAAGCCGCGCGTCAGCTCCTTCACCGGAATACCCAGCGCGACCGACGCGTTGAAGACGCGCGCCCCGTCCAGATGCACTGCGACGCGGCGCTCCTTCGCTCCCGCCCAGATCTCCTCCATCGTCGCCAGCGGAGTCACCGCGCCTCCGGCCATGTTGTGCGTGTTCTCGAGGGCGATGAGTCCCGTCTGCGCGCGGTGGTAATGCTTGCCTGTGATGTGCGGCTCAATCTCCGCCCAGCTCAGTCGCCCTGTTTCCGTGGGAATCGTCCGCAGCACACAGCCCGAGAAGGCCGCCGCCATCGCCATCTCCCAGTCCACGATGTGCGAACGCGCCTCGCAGATCACCTCCTGCCCATGCTGCGTGTGCAGCCGGATCGCCGTCTGATTCCCCATGGTGCCGCTGGGCAGAAACAGTGCCGCCTCACGCCCAAAGATCTCCGCGGCCCGCGCTTCGAGGCGGTTGATCGTCGGATCCTCCATATAGACGTCATCGCCGACTTCCGCCGCGGCCATCGCGGCGCGCATCGCAGGCGTGGGCCTGGTCACGGTGTCGCTGCGCAGATCGATCGCAACAGCGGTTTTGGAAATGGAAACAGGATCGGCGAAAGCAGCGGTGCGGGACGACATAATCTCCTTTTAGCAGATGAGCTCTACACGAGCGCCGGCTCGGCCAGGAACCGCGCAAAAACCTCATTGGACAGCAACCGCCCGCGCGGAGTCAGCGCAACCCGATCGCCCTCCCGCAAGCTCAGCAGCCCCTCTTCTTCGAGTTCGCGCACAACCTCGAGCGAGTGCCGCACGGCAGAATCCGAGAACTCCTCCCGCAACGCCGCCAGACTCACGCCCGCATTTACTCGCAGCCCGAGGAACCACGCTTCTTCCAGCTCCTCTTCGCCCGTCAGCCGCCGTGGTTCCTCCCACCCCGCACCGGCAAGGAACGGCTCCAGATCCTCCGTCGCGCTGAACCGCAGCGCGCCGCCGGAGCGCGAACGCAGCATCGAATGCGCATCTACGCCGACTCCAACATACGGCTGCCGCCGCCAGTACTTCAGGTTGTGACGCGACTCGTGCCCGCTGCGCGCGAAATTCGAAATCTCGTACTGCGCCAGACCGTGCCTGGCCAGAAAGCCGATTGCCTCGGAATACAGATCGGCGATCAAATCTTCGTGCGGGACCTCCACCGCGTGATAACGCCCGCCTGCGACCAGCAGTTCGCGCCCCAGACGGGAATCCTCATCCACCTCCAGCATGTAAACGCTGGCGTGATCGACGGCCGACTCCGCCAGCACGCCGAGTGACTCATACCAGGAATCGAGCGTCTGGCCCGGCAGTCCGGCGATCAGATCCACGCTGACCTTATGGATACCCGCGCTCCGCACGCGGCGAATGTCCTCGAGCGCCACGCTGCGCGTGTGCAGGCGTCCCGTGGCGCGTGCTTCGGCGTCAACGAACGACTGCACGCCGAAGCTGATGCGATTGACACCGCACTCGACCAGCGCCTCGAGAACGGCTGGATCCAGCTGGCCCGGCGCACACTCTACCGTGATCTCCGCCGTGGGCAGCACGGCAAATTCACGACGCATCGCGGTGAAGAGCTGCCGAAAAAGCGCAGGCGCGAGCAGCGACGGCGTGCCGCCGCCGAAATAAATACTGTCCACCGCGTTCGGCAGTGCGGCTCCCCAGCGATGGGCCTGCAAACAAATGTCGCGCAAGTCTTCTTCGAGACGAGCAACGTAGCGCCCGTGATACGCGGCGGGAAATACTCCGGAAGCAAAATTACAGTACGTACATTTGGAGCGGCAGAACGGAACGGACAGATACAGTCCGAGTTTTTCCATACACTTCTATTCTCCCACCGCGCCGGAGACCAGAAAAGTTGTCCCTGTTAACGGTATGGTGTCCCGCTGCTCGGCACACAAAAACTCTGTAATCCACAGCCCTTCTGCACCCACCGCAACAAATCCCGCGCACTTGCGTTCATTCCAGGCAGAGACGGTAAGCGGCTCCGGAGTTGAAAAGAAAACAACCGGAACCCGAGGAGGTCTCAAATGAAAAATATCGTTCGCGCACTCGCTCTTACCGGAATTTTGGGTGTAGCCGCAGCTGCGGCTCAGGCTCAGGTCGGCATCGCTATCGGCGTTCGTACCGCCCCGGTTGTGGTCGGAGTCGATGAGGGCGTGCCTCCCTGCCCCGGCGATGGATACGTCTGGCAGCCGGGCTACTACGTCGGATCCATGTGGTATCCGGGAACGTGGGTTTACGCCGGCTACGGGTACGCTCCCCGCTACTACGGCTATCGTGTCTATGACCGCGACTACTACCGCCATCGCGACTATGACCGCTACCGCGACCACGAGCGCTGGGAACATGAGCGCTGGGAGCACCGCGACCGCGACTGGGACCATGACCGCGGCGAGCATCGCGGATGGGACCGCCACTAAGCGCGCACAGGGTTACAGGGCGCGCCTCCCCGGCCGCGCCCTCCACGCACCCGTCGAAGCTCCCCGCTTCCGGGTGCGTTTCGCTTTTCAGCCCTTTTTTGCCGCATGGAAAAGCCCCTCCGCGCATGCGCGTTCGCGCTACGATGAAGCCAACGGGCTCCTGGAACTGGCGCGGCAGTCGCTGCGTACCGCTGATTGAAGGCATTCCGGAGGCGTCCATGGCCAGTCTGTTCGGTGTCGCAATCTACTTCCTGCCCTCGCTGATCGCGGCAGCGCGGCACACGCATAACGCGACGGGCATCTTCCTCTTCAACCTGTTCCTCGGCTGGACCGGAATCGGCTGGATTATCGCCCTGCTGGTGGCCATCTGCTCCTCCCCGTATTACTACTACTGCTACCCTTATCCTCCGGACGCCTACCTGCCGCCTCGGCGTTGGTATTAGGGCATTTATCGGCCACCGGACGCGTGCTGGTGACTGCTGAAAACAGGGCTGGACATCGCGCAACTTTTTGGCGCGTCTGATGTTAATAGAGACAGCGAACTGCCAGTCCGGGAAAGGAAAGCGGCGGGACGCGGTCAGATCGGCAGAACTGGGCCAGTCTGGCGGGAGGTTCTCTTATGACGCGCTCTGTGCGTTATGCATTCATGATCGCCCTGCTGGCGCTTCCTTTCGCGCTCGCCAAACCGGCGCAGGCACAGGTGTCCATTGGTATTGGAATTGGCCCTGTCGTCGAGTATCCGGCTCCTTACGTGATCGCCGGACCACCCGTCTGCGAATGGGGCTACTATCCCTTCTGGCCTTATGACTGCGCCCCCTATGGTTATTGGGGACCCGACTGGTTCATGGGCGGCGTTTTCATCGGTGCCGGCCCCTGGTACCGCGGCTGGTATGGACATCCCTGGGGCTGGGGCTATGGACACGTCGGCTACTGGGGTTATCGCGGCTGGGGTCGCGGCTGGGACCATGATGGATGGCACCGCGGCGGCTGGGATCGCGGTGGCTATCGTGGCGGATACGGCGGCGGCTACGGTTACCGCAACGGATACGGCAACGGCTACCGCGGTGACTACGCCCGCGGCTTCCATGGCAACTACGGCGCATCGGCAGGCGGATCGCACCTCTATGGCGCCCGGAACTACGGCGGCGGCGCCGGATTCCATGCCTACCCTCGCGGCGGATATGGTAGCGGATTCCGCGCGGCACCGGGTGCCGGCTTCCACGGCGGCATGGGCAGCGGCGGATTCCGCGCTGCTCCCGGCGGCGGATTCCGTGGCGGAATGGGCGGCGGAGCCGCTGGTGGCTTCCACGGCGGCATGGCTGGCGGCGGCGGATTCCATGGTGGTGGTGGTGGCGGCTTCCACGGTGGTGGAGGCGGTGGCTTCCACGGCGGTGGCGGTGGTGGGTTCCACGGCGGCGGCGGACACCGGTAATCGCCCGTAGCTCAGAACACGAAGGCCTGCTCTCCGGAGCAGGCCTTCGGCTTTCTGGATTGGGTCAGCCCTGCGCTGGTTTGGCGACGCCCATCGCCATCGCCGCGATCCGCTCCGCGGCATCAGGATGAGCAAGCTGCCGCGCCGCATCCGACATCCGCTGCAGCGCCGCGCAATCGCCAAGCAGCCGCGTCAGCACAGCCAGCAGCTTCTGCGGAGTCAGCTCCGCTTCAACCAGCAGCGACGCCGCTCCGGCCTGCTCCATCTGCTCGGCATTCTTGCGCTGATGATCGTCGGCCGCCTGCGGAAACGGAATGAGCACCGCTGGCTTCCCCGCCGCCGCCAGCTCAGCCACCGTCGACGCTCCGCTCCGCGAAAGCACCAGATCCGCCGCGGCAAAGCGGCGCGGCATGTCGTCGAGAAACGCCGCCACCTGCCACCGATCCGCCGGAGCG
>DASSKX010000133.1:0-6110 GCA_035689925.1 Acidobacteriaceae bacterium | reverse complement strand
CGGCATGGATTCAGCAAGCATGCCGATGCGCGTCCTCACCCAGATCGACCGTGCGGCTCCGGCGGCGAGAAAACGGCTTGTGTCAGTTCCGCTGGCCGCGTCGCGCTCGGCGGTAACCGAGACGCAGGAGTCCTCGGTCTGGCACTGGCACGGCTTGCCGTCGGCTGTGCAGAATCCGTGGCCGTACTGCGTAATCTTAAAAGCCGTCCAGCGCAGCTCGGGCAGGCGCGCGATCAGGGCCGCGACGACGCTCGTCTTCCCGATGTTGCGGGAGTGCCCTCCCACCACCACGACCGCCAATCAGTCCTCCTGCTTATCCGATGCGCGACCGAGGCGGGCGAGTACAGCCAGCTCCCTCAGATATTGGCGGAGCGGCCGTGCCGGCCGTCCCCAGAAGACGATGCCGGCACCGCGAAGCTTCTTGTTGGTGAGCACGCCAGAGCCGGAGCCCAGGATCACCTGCTCACCGACGTGGGCATGATCGCCGATCCCCACCTGCCCGCCGACGACCGCGCCGGCGCCGATTGTGCTGGAGCCGGAGACGCCGGTCTGGGCCGCAATCACCACGTCGCGTCCGACGAGCACGTTATGCCCGAGGTGGACGAGATTGTCTATCTTGACGCCGCGGCTGATGCGGGTTTCCTCGAGGGCTCCACGGTCAATCGTGGTGTTCGCACCAATCTCGACGTTGTCCTCGAGGACCAGGCGGCCCTGTTGCGGGAACTGCAGGTATTCGCCGGTGTCGCGGTCGCGCACGTAGCCGAATCCGTCGGATCCGAGCACCGCGCCGGCGTGGACCACGACATTCTCCCCAAGTTCCGTACCTGGATAGATCACAACCCGCGGATAGATGCGACAGCCGCGCCCCATGATGACGCCGCGGCCGATCACGGAGCCGGCGCCAATGCGTGTGCCACTCCCGACCCGGACGTCGGCTTCGATCACGGAATACGCTTCGACGGAGATCGTTTCGTCGAGTTGAGCGGATGGATCGACGACTGCGGTCGGATGAACGCCGGTGGCGGCCGGCACCGGTCGGAGCAACTGGGCGGCGCGTGCAAAGGCCAGCTTCGGCTGCGACGCAACGATGAGCGGCTTTTTCGCGACTGCCGGTGCGCATTTCGATGGGACGATGACGGCCGAGGCCTCGGAGGCGAGTGCAGCGGGAACCGCTGAGGCATCTTCCGCAAAGACAAGCGACTGTGCTTTGGCCCTGGCCGGGCTGGCGACGTTCAGGATGTCTGCTTCGGCGTCGCGCGGACGCAGTTCGGCCCCGAGAAGCTGCGCGATTTCAGACAATCTCATGGAATTTCAGGTTACAGCGAAATCCGGCGAGCTACTTGTCGCGCGCGACCACAAACTCAGGCATCCATTGCAGGGCACGCTTGTAGTCCGAATCGGGCAGGACCGCGAGCGCAGCCTGGGCGGCGGAAGCATAGGCAAAAGCCGTGTTCATGGCGTACGCAACAGAATCGCTCCGGTTAAGAATGCGCAGGATCTCCTCGTGCGACACGTGGTTGAAGCTTTGGTCGTTGAGCACGATCTGGATTTTGTTGCGCTCCGACGGCAGAATCCCGTTTTCGAGCGCGTGAATCACGGCAAGCGTGGCCTTGCCTTCGCGAAGATCGCTGGCGACCGGTTTGCCGAGGACCTGCTCGCTTGCGGTCAGATCCAGGACATCGTCGATCACCTGAAAGGCCATGCCGAGATTGCGTCCGTATTCGCCCAGGGAGTCTTCCAGGGGGCGGTCGGCTCCAGCGATGCAGGCGCCCAGGCGCATCGAGACCTCGAAGAGACAGGCGGTCTTGCGATAGATGAGGTCGTTGTATTCGCTCTCGGAGATGGCCTTGCCGAGCTTCTCCATCTGCATCAACTCGCCCTCGACCATCTGCTGCGTGAGGCCAATGAGCAACTCCAGTACCCGGAATTTGCGCTCGGAAAGTGCGATGCGGAAGGCCTGCATGTATAGCCAATCGCCCACGAGCACGGATTTGCTGCTGCCCCAGGCACGATTGGCGGAGGGGCGACCGCGCCGAGTGTCCGCCTCATCGATGATGTCGTCGTGGACGAGGGTGGCCGTGTGTACCATTTCCACGACCGCCCCCAGCTTGATCATTCCCTTGCCGGAGTAGCCGAGCGCGCGTGCAGCCAGCAGAAGCAGCGAAGGGCGGATACGCTTGCCCCCGCCCTCCCGCAGGTAGTCGGAGATCTCCGTGATAGCGGGGACCGTGGAAACGGCGTCCGCGCCGAATTCACGCTCGATGAGCGCGAGGTCGTCGTGCAGCAGATCGAAGACTTCTTTAGCCGTCGCTGTCGGCGCAGTGCTCACTGGAGATTCCTCTGGGTCAGGGGCCCGTCTGCTTAACTCGAGCGGTAATTGGTGAACTGCATATCGATGCCGAGGTCGCGCCCGCGGAGCAGGGCAATGACCTCCTGCAGGGAGTCGCGATCTTTTCCGGAGACACGCACGGTGTCTCCCTGGATGGAGGCTTGAACTTTCTTCTTCGAATCCTTAATGATCCTGACGATCTCTTTGGCCTTTTCGCCGGCGATGCCCTGCTGCAGAGTGACTTTTTGGCGCACCGTGGAACCAGCCGCCGGTTCTACTGTACCGAAGGTGAGGGCCTTGAGCGAGACACCGCGCTTAACTAGCTTCTGGCGCAGGATCTCGGTGACGGCCTGCAGCTTGTACTCGTCCGCGGATGCCAGCTGGATGGCCTCTTCGCCTTCCAGTCGGATCTCCGACTTGGAGTCCTTCAGATCGAAGCGGGTGCGCACTTCCTTGACCGCCTGGTCAATGGCGTTCCGGACTTCCTGGATGTCTACTTTGCTGACGATATCGAAGGAGTTTTCTGCCGCCATCACAAGTCCCTGTCTCTCTAGATTATCCGCTACGGAGCGGGATTCCCAAAGGACATTTGATTTTGCATGCCGGGAAGCAAACCGAAGTTCTGCGCGGCCTGGGTTGCCACGTCCGCCGGATTCAGGTCCTTCAACTCGCCAATTTTGACAGCGACTTCCCTGACCCAGGCCGGCTCATTACGTTTCCCGCGGTTGGGAATGGGGGCGAGGAACGGCGCGTCGGTTTCGATGAGGATTCGGTCGAGTGGGACGGCGAGCGCCGCGTCGCGGATGGCCTGCGCCTTCGGGAACGTGATATTGCCGGCAAACGAAATTAAAAAACCAAGGTCGAGAGCCGCCCGGGCGTGACGAAGTTCACCGGTGAAGCAGTGCAGGATGCCTCCGAGGCCGCTATGGGCCCAGTGGGCCTGAAGCATCTCGAGGGTATCATCCCACGCGTTGCTGGAGTTCTCCGACGGCCGGCAATGGATAATGATCGGCTTGCTGCGGGCAGCGGCGATTTCCATCTGGCGCGCAAAGACGGCCTTCTGCACCTCGCGGGGCGAGTTGTCATAGAAATAGTCGAGGCCGATTTCTCCGCAGGCGAGGACCTCTGGTTCCTGCAGCAGACCTTCGAGTTTGGAGAGAGCAGCGTCGTCAGCCAGACTTGCCTCGTGAGGGTGGACGCCAGCCGAGGCCCAGATCTTCGGCACTCCGGTGCGGCCCGCGAATTCGCGGCTGATTTCAAGCGCGCGATGCATCGTGTTCGGTCCGTCGCCGATGCCGATCGAGAGGATTCCGCGAACGCCAGCCGACCAGGCGCGCTCAAGTACAGCGAGGCGGTCCCCGTCATAGCGAGGACTGTCGAGATGGGCGTGGGAGTCGATCATGCGCTACTTCAGCCGCGCGCCAATCTCGATCTCTTCCGCGAAGGTGGCGAGGACAGCTTTTCCATCCGCTCCAGTGGCAGCCACCACCATCCCGTTCGAGTCAAAGCCGCGGAGCTTGCGCGGCGCGAGGTTCGCGACGAGCACGATTTTGCGGCCGATCAACGATTCTGGGCTATACGACTCAGCGATCCCGGCGAGGACCTGGCGGGTTTCATAGCCAAGATCGACTTCAAGGCGCAGGAGTTTGTCGGCCTTGGGGACGCGCTCGGCAACTTTGATCTGCGCAACGCGAAGCTCAACCTTTGCAAAGTCGTCGATGGTGATCTTATCGCCGGAGGTGGCCGGAGTTGCGGAGGGCGCAACCACCGTGCCGGTGTGGGGAGCCGCGGGAACGGGCGGTGCTCCTGGTACGGAGCCCACACCGGAAGAGAAGGACGGAGCTGCGGAAGCCGAGTCCGGAGTGGGCGGCGGATTTTGCGTGCCCGGCGCGAGGTCTGGCGGAGTTGTCGAATGCTGCCTGCCGCCGACCGTTTCGCGCAGAGTCTCAGCGATGGCGCTCTCGAAGGCGAGAATCGTCGAGGTCTCGTTTGTCGATTCAGCCATTGCCACGGCGAGCCCGTCGATCAGCGAGTGAAGCCTGGAAATCCGCCCCTCGTGCTTCGTCTTCGATGAGGCAGTGGCTGCGGGAGTGTTCTTCTGCTCGAGTTCGGACATGCGGGTGATGGCCTCCTTATCGGCGCGAGGAAAAAGCGGAGCGAGTTCGCCAAGCTTGGTGCCCGGCTGTAGACCGCCCCACGTAAGTGCGCGGAGATCGGCGCGGGTAATGTCACCGAGCCCCAGCTGCGCCCATACTTTTGCCGTGGCGTCCGGAATCACCGGGTAGATGAGAGCTGTGATGATGCGGATCGATTCCGCTGCGTTATAGAGAACGGTGGAGCGTAGCGCCTGCTGTTGCTCTTCTGTCACGCTGTCGGATTTCTTCCACGGCGCGGTGGCAGTGAGATAGCCGTCGGTGGCCGCCACCATCGCCCATGCGGTTTCCAGCGCGCGGGAGAAGTCGAGCCCATCAAACTGTTGCGCGAAGGTGGCGATCACTTCGGGCGCCTGTGTGTGAATGGAGGTGGCCTGTTCCGCAACCGGCTCGGGTACGAGTCCGTTGAAGTAGCGGCCGATCATCGACAATGTGCGGCTGACCAGATTGCCGTAGCCGTTCGCAAGGTCGGCGTTGTAGCGCTGGACCAGGGCGTCGAACGAGAAGCTCCCGTCGTTCCCAAATACGATTTCCCGCAGCAGGAAATAGCGCAGCGCATCGGCGCCGAGAACGTCGAGAATCGTTTCCGCGCGTACGATGTTGCCGCGCGATTTCGACATCTTGCTCTCCTCGAAGAGCAGCCAGCCATGCGCGACGATGCTCTTCGGCAGAGGCAATCCGGCGGCCATCAAGAATGCGGGCCAGTAGACGCAGTGGAACCGGCTAATCTCTTTGCCTACGATATGGAGGTCGGCGGCCCAGAACTTGTCGAACTGTGAGTGGTCGTCCGTACCCCAGCCAAGCGCGGTGATGTAATTGGCGAGCGCATCCATCCACACGTAGATGACGTGCTTTTCGTCTCCCGGAACAGGGATGCCCCAGTTGAAGCTCGTGCGGCTCACAGACAGATCGCGCAAACCACTTTTCACGAACGAGATGACCTCGTTACGGCGGGCTTCTGGGCGGATGAACTCCGGATTCTGATCGTAAAATTCAAGCAGCTTGCGTTCGAAGGCGGAGAGCTTGAAGAAGTAGTTCTCTTCGCTGACCGTCTCCGTTGGCCGGCCGCAATCGGGACACGGCGCTCCGGGTGGTGCTTCGACGTAGAGTTCGTCGTAGACACAGTACTGGCCGGTGTAAGAGCCCTTGTAGATGTAGCCATTGTCGCGCAGCAGCGCGAACAACTTCTGAACCGCCTGCTTATGTCTGGGCTCTGTAGTGCGGATGAAATCGTCGTAGGTGAGCCCCATCCGATCCCACAAACGCCGGAACTCGGCCGACACGCGGTCAGCGAATTCCTGAGGGCTGCAGCCGGCCTGTCTTGCGGAGCGCTCGATCTTCTGTCCGTGTTCGTCCGTGCCGGTCAGAAACCAGGTGTCAGTGCCGATCGAGCGCTTGCGCCGCGCGATCGCGTCGGCCACGACGGTCGTGTACGTGTGCCCGATGTGGGGCCGCGCGTTCACGTAGTAGATCGGGGTAGTGAGGTAGAACTTTGCGGAATCAGGCATGCAGCAGGAATGGGATCGCTTAACTCTCTGATTCTAGCGGAAAGGGAGTAAAGCATTCAGAGGGCAAACGGTCAGTGATCCGAAGAGGTTCCGAAGTGAACCGCACCCTGCTGGAACCGC
>DASSKX010000132.1:0-4171 GCA_035689925.1 Acidobacteriaceae bacterium | reverse complement strand
ATGTTCTGTCGTTATTCGGCGTGCAGGGCTTCGGTTGGGTTCACCGAGGCTGCGCGGCGCGCGGGCAAAAAGCTGGCGAGCATGGCTGCTGCTCCGAGGGCGACGACGGCTGCGAGGAGCGTGCGGAGGTCCCATGCGCGCACCTGGAACAACAGGTTGGCGATCAGACTGGTGGCCGCGAGTGAGCCGAGCAGGCCAAGAACAATGCCGATGCCGGCGAGGAGTCCGGCGTCGCGGAGGATGAGCCGGTAGACCGCACCGCGCGGCGCGCCGAGCGCCATGCGGACGCCGATTTCACGGGTGCGCTGGCTGACCGAATAGGCGACGACGCCATACAGCCCGACCACACTGAGCACGAGGGCCAACACCGCGAAGCCGCCGACGATCCAGGCCGAGGAGCGATGCATGGAGGCCGAGGGCGAATCGTGCAGGCGCTCGGTCATGGTGATGGGCTGATAGATGGCGAGGCCCGGATCGACGGAGTGGACGGCAGCGGTCGCCGACGGCAGCAGAGCGTCCGCCGCCTGCGTGGTGCGAATGACCGCGGCGAAGTAATTGCCTGGCCTTTGCAGGAAGGGGAGATAGAGGGCGGCGCGCGGCGCTGCGTCGAGCTGGCCCTCCTGGACATCGTTGACGACGCCGACGATCTGCATCACGTGCTTCGGGTCGTATTCGAAGCTGATTCGCTTTCCGACGGGATTCTGCCCGGGGAAGTACTGCCGGGCGAGTTGCTGATTGATGATCGCAACCGGAGGCTTGCGCGTATCTTCATCGTCGACGAACCAGCGGCCCCTGATCAGGCGCGCTTCGAGCGTGGAGAAGTAATTCGCGCTGACCTTGCGGATGGTGACTTCACGGTGCACATGGTCCGGGGGTGCGCCCACGATGGCAATCGTGCTGGTGCCATCGCCGTCGCCGAGCGGCAGCTGCGTGGTGAAGGCGACGGAGCGCACGCCGGGCAGCGCGGAAAGGTGCGCCTGCAAGTTGCGCTCGAGCGCGATCTGCTGGACGTCGGTGTCGTAGGAGTGTCCGGTGGCTGCGATCTGGAGGAGTGCCAGGTGATCGGGAACGAGGCCAGTGTCGGCGTGCAGAAGGCGATAGAGGCTCTGCCCGAGGAGGCCTGCTCCGACGAGGAGGACAACGGCCATGGCCAGTTCGGCGATGACGAGGTTGCCGCCGAAGCGGCGCCAGACGGTGCCGGAGGAGCCGCGCGCCGCTTCGCCGAGGCCGTCGTGGAGTTCGGAGAGGGAGACGCGGAGGGCGGGCAGGAGCGAGAACATCACGCCTGCTGCAAGGGCGACGACGGCCGCAAAGGTGAGCACGACGGGGTTGAGGCCGGCCCGCTCGAGATAGGGCATGGTCGCCAGCATGTTCTTTGGGATAAGGCGCAGCAGGAGATCCATGGCGGCGGCGGCGAAGGCAATGCCCAGCACGCCTGAGGCGAGGGCCAGCAGCATGCCTTCGGTGATGAACTGACGGATGAGGCGGAGGCGGGAGGCGCCGAGTGCGCCGCGCACGGCGATTTCGCGGCGACGGCGTTCGCTGCGCACCAGCAGCAAACTGGCGACGTTGACGACGGCGATGAGCAGCAGAAGGGCGGCTCCGGCGAGCGCGACGAGCAGGATGGGGCGGATATCTCCGAGGATCACTTCGGTCATCGGGAGCATGAACGCCTTCTGGTCGCGATTGGAATCCGGGTACTGGACCGAGAGGTTGTCGGCGATGCGGCGGATGTCGGCGAAGGCTGCGTTGAACGAGACGCCGGGCCTGAGGCGGGCGACGCCGAAGAGATTGTGGCAGCCGCGGTTCTTCTCGCATCCGCCGTTAGAGCGCTCGATGGACCAGAAGTCAGCGGGCTCTGCGGGGGCGAACTGGAAGGTGCGGGGGAGGACGCCGACGATGGTGACGGGATTGTTGTCGAGCGTGACGCTCTGTCCGAGGATGTCGCGGCGTCCGCCAAAGCGCCGCTGCCATGCGGAGTAACTGAGGAGCGCGGTACGCGGCTGGTTCGGCTGCTCGTCGCGCGCTTCAAGGTCGCGGCCGAGCACCGGCGTGACGCCGAGGGTGCGGAAGAAGCCGGCGCTCACATGCGCTCCATCGACCTGCTGCGATCCGGCGGGCGTTTGCAGGATGAATCCACTGATCTCGTAAACGTCGAGCGAGGAGAAGACGGTGTTCAGGCGCTTCCAGTCCACGTAATCGGGGTAGGAGAGGTGGAAGCGCGGGCCGAGCGGGATGCTCTCATAGAGGACGACGAGGCGGGAGGGGTTCTGATACGGCAGTGGGCGGATGAGCGCCGCGTCGACAAAGCTGAAGATGGCAATGGCTGCGCCAATGCCGAGGGTGAGGATGAGGATGGCGGTGGTCGCGAATGCGGGGCTGCGGCGCAGCTGGCGGATGGCGAAGCGGAGGTCCTGGAGGACGGTTTCGAACCAGAGGCCGGTGATCTGGGCGCTTTGGTCGCGGAGGCGGGCATCGTTGCCGAAGCGGCGGGCAACGGTGTCGTGGGCTTCGGCGGGAGAGAGACCGTCGGCGATCAGTTCCCTTTCGGCCTGGTCGCGATGAAAGGCCATCTCTTCCTCGAGGTCGCGGTTGGTGCGTTCGCGATGGACGAAGAAGAGGAGCTTGCGAAGGGTACGGAGGGGCCACTTCATGCGGTTCACCTCGTATGGAATTAAGCGTCCTGGAGGACGCGTCCGATGGCGGCGATCATCTGCTCGAACTGCGACAGCTCAAGGCCCAACTGTTTGCGGCCGGCGGCGGTGAGGGTGTAGTAGCGGGCGCGGCGGTTGGTTTCGGTCATCTTCCACTCGGCTTTGACCCAGCCCTGCACGAGGAGGCGCTGGAGCGCGGGATAGAGCGAGCCTTCCTCGACGGTGAGCACGTCGTCGGACTGGCGCTTGATGGAGAGAGCAATGCCGTAACCGTGCATCGATCGGCGGCTGAGCGTCTTGAGGATGAGCATGTCGAGGGTGCCGGGGAGCAGGTCGGGTTTGCGGGCCATGTCGCTCACCATAGATAGCCTATGGGTAGGTTGTCAAGGGTGGAGCGGGCGGGACCTGTTGACGGGCCAAAGTGCCGAATGCTACATAGGGTACGCGGAGAAAGCGAGGCACGGCCATGCTGGAACTGCGGCACGTGACGAAGCTGTACTCGGGAATTCCGGCGGTGAGCGATGTGAGCTTCACGGCGCGTCCCGGCGAGGTGACGGGCTACCTGGGGCCGAATGGGTCGGGCAAGTCGACGACGATGAAGATGATCACCGGGCTCATCGAGCGGTCGGCGGGGGAGATTCTGTTCGATGGCCGGCCGATCGAGGCGGACCTGATCGGGTTCAAGCGGCGGATGGGGTACGTGCCGGAGGAGCCGCATCTCTACAACCATCTCTCCGGCGAAGAGTACCTAACGATGGTGGCGCAGCTGCGGAATCTGCCGCCGGGGCCGACGGCGCGCCGCACTGACGGGCTGCTGCGGCTGCTTTCGCTCTACGACGACCGGTATGCGTCGATCAGCGGGTACTCGAAGGGGATGCGGCAGAAAGTGCTGATTGCGGCGGCAGTGCTGCACAATCCCGATCTGCTGCTGCTGGACGAGCCGTTCTCCGGTCTGGATGTGGCGTCGGCGATGGTGCTGCGCAGTCTGATTCAGGAACTGGCTCGCCGCGGGAAGGTGGTCCTGTTCAGCTCGCACGAACTGGACACGGTGGAGCGAGTGAGCTCGCGGGTGGTGATTCTGCACAAGGGAAAGCTGGTGGCGGACGACTCGATCGAGCGGCTGCGGTCGCTGATGGAGTTGCCGACGCTGGAGGCGATTTTCTCGCAGCTGGCGGTGGAGCAGGATACGGAGGCGATGGCGCGGGAGATGGCGGAGTTGGTGGCGAAGGCGTAGCGGATAGCGGATAACAGGCGGGCGGGATGCTGGTGAGGGAGAGAATTGCGCAGCGGTTGCCGATACAGTTTCGAGTGCTATACCGGCAGTTTTTGCTGCGCGTTGTGGACCTGGAGGCGCTGTCGATGCAGGCGGATGTGCCGCGTCTGCTGGGACAGTTTGCGGGGGTACTGATCCTGATCAGCGTCTTCCAGGCGATCGGGTTCCTGTTCATGGTGGGACTGCTGGGAGGGCGGCCGGGGGCGTCCTCGGCGCTGGCCCTTTACGTTTTGCAGAAGGCGCT
>DASSKX010000131.1:0-4418 GCA_035689925.1 Acidobacteriaceae bacterium | reverse complement strand
AGGGGGCAGTTCTCTACGCGCCTGCCTTCTTTTCGATCTTTGCCCAGGTGTCCTTGAGCGCCAGGGTGCGGTTGAAGACCAGCTTCTCCGGGGTTGAGTCCGGATCGAGGCAGAAGTAGCCGACGCGCTCGAACTGGTAGGGCGTGCCCAGCTGCGCCCCGGCGAGCGAGGGCTCCAGCTTTGCATCGGCGACGACTTCGAGCGAGTTGGGGTTCAGGTTGTCGAGAAAGCTGCCGCCTTCCGGCACGTCCTGCGGATTCGGGTTCGAGAAGAGCTTGTCGTAGAGGCGCACCTCGGCGGAGATGGCATGGGGCGCCGAGACCCAGTGCATGGTCGACTTCACCTTTCTGCCGTCGGGCGAATTGCCGCCGCGGCTGGCCGGATCGTAGGTGCAATGCACCTCCACCACGTTGCCGTCCGCGTCTTTCACGACGCGCTGCGCGACGACAAAATACGCGTTGCGCAGCCGCACTTCCTTGCCGGGCGAGAGCCGGTAGTACTTCGGCGGCGGGACTTCGCGAAAATCCTCGCGCTCAATGTAGAGCTCGCGCGAAAACGGCACCTGCCGCGTGCCTGCCGACGCATCCTCGGGGTTGTTCGCTACGTCGACGTACTCCGTCTGTCCTTCGGGGTAGTTGTCGATGACCAGCTTGAGGGGGCGCAGCACGGCCATACCGCGCGTGGCGCGCTTGTTCAGGTCGTCGCGCTCAAAGTGCTCCAGCATTTCGAAGTCGATGACGCCGTTGGTGCGCGTCGCGCCGAGCGAGGACACAAAGGCGCGAATGGCTTCCGGCGTAAATCCGCGGCGCCGCATGCCGGAGAGAGTCGGCATGCGCGGATCGTCCCATCCGTTGACGCGGCCTTCCTGCACCAGTTGCAGCAGCTTGCGTTTCGAGAGCAGCGTGTAGGTCAGATTGAGGCGGTCGAACTCGATCTGCTGCGAAGGGAAGATCCCCAGTTGCTCGATGAACCAGCGGTAGAGCGGCTGATGATCCGCAAACTCGAGCGTGCACATGGAGTGCGTGACGTTCTCAATGGAGTCGGACTGTCCGTGGGCGTAGTCGTACATCGGATAGATGCACCACTCGCTGCCGGTGCGGTGATGCTCCGCATGCAGGATGCGGTACATGATGGGGTCGCGCATGTTGATGTTGGGCGAGGCCATGTCGATCTTTGCGCGCAGGACGCGGCTGCCGTCGGGAAACTCGCCGGCCTTCATGCGCGTGAAGAGGTCGAGGTTCTCTTCGACGGTGCGGTTACGCCAGGGGCTTTCCCGGCCGGGCTCGGTGAGCGTGCCGCGGTAGTGCCGAATGTCGTCGGCGGAGAGGTCGTCGACATAGGCCTTGCCGGCTTTGATCAGCTGAATGGCCCACTCGTAGAGCTGGCCGAAGTAATCCGACGCGTAGCAGAGGCGCTCCCATTCGAAGCCGAGCCAGCGGACGTCCTTCTGGATGGAATCGACGTACTCCTGCTCTTCCTTCTCGGGGTTGGTGTCGTCGAAGCGCAGGTTGGTCCTGCCGCCGAACTCATCGGCGAGGCCGAAGTCGAGGCAGATGGCTTTGGCGTGGCCGATATGCAGGTAGCCGTTCGGCTCGGGTGGAAACCGGGTCTGCACCACCGCATCGCCATACTTCCTGGTGCGCACATCCTCGGCGATCAGGTCGCGCAGGAAATTCGGCGTGGTGGGGATTTCGGCGGGCGTTTCCGGTTTCGTGTCGGTATTGACTGCCATGCTTCTATTCTTCCACGGCGGGGCGCGTGCCATGGCAGGGCGGCGGGTTGGGGGGCGGCGGGTTGGGGGCGCCGGGGCGTGGGGTCGATCCAGGTCCCGGCTCACTCCATGCGCAGCGCGACGACGGGATCGAGTTGGGCAGCGCGCCATGCGGGCAAGATGCAGGCGGCGGCGGCCACCGTGAGCAGCGTTAGCGCGACGAGACTGAAGATCTCCAGATCGAGCGGTTGGGTTTGGTAGAGCATTGACTGGATCAGGCGGGCGGCGGCGGCGCTGATGACCAGGCCGAGGGCCAGGCCGATGAGGGCAGGCTGCACGCCGTCGCGCAGGATGAGAGCCACGACCTGGGTGCGCTGTGCGCCAAGGGCGATGCGGACGCCGATTTCGGTGGTGCGCTGCGCGGCGACGTACGAGATGACTCCGAAGAGCCCGACGGCCGCGAGCAGCAGGGACACCGCCGCGAAGATGAGCAGCAAGGCTGCGTCAAAGCTGGCGTCGGCGGTCTCGTGTCCGATCAGCTGATCCATGGTGAGGAGGTCGGAGACCGGGAGATCGCGGTCGAGCTGCTGGAAGATTTTCTGAACGGGAAGGGCGAAGCGTGTGACGTCGCCTGTGGAACGCACGACGAGTGCGGCGCTCGACAGGAAGTCCGTTGGCTTCGGGGAGTTCAGCGCATAGATCGGGAAATAAGTCATCGGCTTCGCCGGCTCGCCGACCTCGTCGAGCGTGTCGCCAACGACGCCGACGATGCGGAAGGGGCGCGCTCCCAGGGCAAGCAGCGTTTCTCCCAGGGGATTTTGCCCGGGGAAAAACTGGCGCTGCAGTTCCCTGCTGATGATGACCTCCGACCCGGGAACCAGCTGCTGGTTGGGGTCGAAGGTGTGGCCGCTCTCGAAGGGGATGCCGATCGCCGTGAAATATCCGGGATCGGCCCAGCGGGTCAGCGCCAGCTGTCCTTTTCCCTGCGGCAGCGGGGGCCGGCCCTGAATCGTAAAGCTGGTGTCGCCGTTATAACCGCCGCCCGGCACCGAGCTCACCAGTCCTGCTGCCTGTACGCCCGGGTAATTGCGGACGCGCGTGAGCAGCTCCTGATCGAAGTGCACCGCGGCGGGAAAGTCATAGCGCGCGCCGGGGAGGGAGAAGTTCATGGTCAGCACGTTGTGCGTGAGACAGCCTAAATCGGAGGAGCGCAGCCGGGCGTAGCTCTTCAGCAGCAAGCCGGCGCCGACGAGGAGCACCACCGTCAGGCCAACCTCGAGGGCGAGCAGCACACGGCGCAAGCGAGTCCGCGCGTGTCCGCCGCTGTGCGAGCGCGAGGATTCCTGGAGCGCGCTGAGGACAGCATCGTCTCGCCGGGAGAAGGCGGAGACCAGGCCGGTGAAGAGCGCGCTGAGGACGATGAGCCCGGCACAGAAGGCGAGCACCACACCATCGATGTGGATCGCTTCGAGCCGCGGGACATCTTTGCGGAGGTCGACAAACCACGCGACGAGTGCAGCGGCGAGGAGTAATCCGAGGGCGCCGCCTGCAAGGCTGAGCAGCAGGCTCTCCATCAGGTGCTGCCGCAACAGCTCGGCACGGCTGCCGCCAAGAACGGTGCGGATGGCGAGTTCCCTGCGCCGGCCCATGGAGCGCGCGACGAGCAGATTCGAGATGTTCAGGCAGGCAATCAAAAGAACACATGCCGTCGCGCCGAGCAGAATGTTGAGAGGCTTTCTGGTGTCGCCGACGATGGCTTCCAGCAGAGGGCGCGCATTGGCTCCCTCGCTGACAAAGGGATCGTCGCGATGCGCATCGTGAATGCGGCGCGTAATGAGCGTAAGCTCCGCGACGGCTTCGTTCATCGATACGCCAGGCTTCAGCCGGCCGATCGCGCGGAAATTGTGATTGTCGATGGCCTGGGCTTTATTAGGCGAGCTTTCGTGGTAGACCGGCGTCCACAACGCCACGCGGCTGTCAGGATAGGCAAACCAGGAGGGCGCGACGCCGATGACGGTGTACGGCCTGGCATCGAGCAGGATGGTCCGGTTCAGGATGGAGGGGTCGCCGCCATAGCGCCGCTTCCAGAGGCCCCAGCTCAGGATCACAGTGCCGTTGGCGGATGGCTGGTCGTCGGCTGCGGTGAAGTTGCGCCCCAGCGCCGGTGGGACGCCGAGCAGCGGCAGCATGTTCCAGGAAAAGCTGGCGGCTGGGACGACTTCCGGGAGTTGTCCCTGGGTGCCGGAGAGGTTGTAGCCGGCATACGCGCTGATGGCCATGCCGGTAAAACTGTGGCTCTGCTTTTGCCACGCGGCGAAGATGCCGCCCGCGCTCTGGTTGTGGGAGAAGCGGTGGTTGAAGGTGTCCTCATAGAGCCGGAGCAGTTGCTGCGGGTCGCGGAAGGGCAACGGCCGGAGGAGCACGCCGCGCACCACGGTGAACAAGGCGGCGTTGACGCCGATGCCCAGAGCGATGACCAGAATCGAGACGAGCGCGAATCCGGGAGAGCGCAGCAGAGTGCGCATGCCGGAGCGCAGATCGCGACGGATGCTGTCGAGCCAGGTGACGGTGTGGCGGCGCCAGAGCGTTTCACGCAGCTGCTGCGGATTTCCAATTTTGTTCAGCGCGGCGCGGCGCGCCTCTTTCGCAGACTGGCCGCGCGCCTGGTTCTCTTCGATTTCGGCGGCGAGATGGGCGCTCATTTCCT
>DASSKX010000130.1:0-3683 GCA_035689925.1 Acidobacteriaceae bacterium | reverse complement strand
CTTCGCGGTAGAGGAGCGCCACGTCTTCCGGACGGCATTGCTCTATCCGTTCCGTGACCTGCTCGGCTTTCTGTGCTGGGCGGCGAGCTACGCGGGCAGCACAATCCTGTGGCGAGGACGCCGCTACCGTCTCAGCCGTGGCGGCCTGATGCACTCGCTCGATTCCGTGCCTGGCCGCAACACTGAATCGCCAATCACCACCTGACACGCCTGCTATATATCTGCCGGGGCGACGACCTTCAGTTCAGCCTCCCAGAGGCATTAGCACTGCGGGAAAAGCGGGCGTTCCCCGCAATCGGTTCTCTTCCCGACCGCTCGACTGCTATAGATGAGAGCGCACGGGGGACGGCGAAAATGTCTATACTGACTCCACATCCCCGCGCCGATTCGGAGTTCCATGCCGCTTACATCTCTTGACTGGCTCGTCATCGCCGCCTACCTGCTTTTCAACCTGCTGATCGGCGTTTATTACCGCAGCAAGGCCAGCGGCTCGACGGAGGACTTCTTCGTCTCCGGGCGCGACGTTTCCTGGTGGCTTGCCGGCACGTCCATGGTTGCGACCACCTTCGCCGCCGACACACCGCTCTTCGTCTGCGGCCTGGTCGCCACGCAGGGCATCTCCGGCAACTGGATCTGGTGGAGCCTCTGCCTCTCCGGTATGACCACCGTTTTCTTCTTTGCGCGCTATTGGCGGCGCGCCGAGATCCTCACCGATGTCGAACTTGTCGAGATCCGTTACGCCGGAAAGCCTGCGGCCTTCCTTCGCGGCTTCAAGGCGGTTTACCTCGGCCTGCTGATGAACTGCTTCATCCTCGGTTGGGTGACGCGCGCCATGGTGGACATCATCGCCGTCTCGCTTGGACCGGTGATCGCCGAGGGACGGGTCCTCGCGCTCTCGATCGGCGGCCACACGTTCTTTCAGTACACCCTCGGCGACCCGCGCCACACCGCGCTCTTCATCTGCATCTTCATCCTGGTTCCATTCACCGGGCTGTATACATTCCTTGGCGGACTCTGGGGCGTGCTCGTCACCGATCTCTTCCAGTTCGTTCTGAAGATGGCCATGATCGTGGTGCTCGCCTGGGTCGCGGTCGTGCGACTCGGCGGCATGTCGGCCCTGCGGCTTCGCCTTTCCGTGGTAGACAGCGCAACACGCGCCGCGGGACACCCGACCTCGAACGTGCTTTCCTTTCTCCCCGATTTCCACGCTGGGCTGACGACCCCCAACCTATGGACCCTGCCCATCCTCACGTTTCTCATGTACATCGGCGTGCAGTGGTGGGCGGCGTGGTATCCGGGAGCCGAGCCCGGCGGTGGCGGATACATCGCCCAGCGGATGTTCAGTGCGAAGAATGAGAAACACTCCCTCGGCGCCACCCTCTGGTTCAACATCGCCCATTACGCTCTTCGGCCGTGGCCCTGGATCGTCACCGGCCTGGTCGCCCTCGCAATGTATTCGACAAACGGCGGCCTGCATCCCTCCGCGGCCTACGCAGCCAACCCGCAGCAGGGATACGTGATGGTGCTGCGCGATTTTCTGCCTCCCGCACTGCGCGGCCTGATGATCGCCGCCTTCCTCGCAGCTTACATGTCGACCATCGGCACACAACTCAACTGGGGCACCTCGTATCTGGTTTCCGATTTATATCGTCGCTTCATCGTGCGCGCAGGCAGCGAGCGGCACTACGTATTCATCAGCAAGATCATCACCGTCGTACTGGTTCTCTGCAGCGGATATGTCGCCTCTCGCCTGACCTCAATCGGCGCTGGATGGGAACTGGTCCTCAATCTGGGCGCGGGCACCGGCGCCGTTTACATCCTGCGGTGGTTCTGGTGGCGCATCAATGCCTGGAGCGAAATTTCGGCCATGATCGTCGCTGCCGCCGTCGCAATTGCGCTTTCGCGGGTGCACTTCGCCGGCAGCGATGCCGTCGTCTTCGCGAAGAGCACTCTGATCACTGCGGGAATCACCACCGTGGCCTGGATCTTCTGCACATTCCTCACTCCCGCCGAGCCCGAAGCGACGCTGCTTGCCTTCTATCGCCGCGTGCATCCCATGGTGCATGGATGGCACCGCATCGCGGCGTTGGCTCCGGACCTGCCCCCCGTCCGCGACTTCCGTGCCAATGCCTTCGACACAATCATGGGCGTGATCCTCGTTTACGGCTGTCTCTTCGGGATCGGCAAGCTGATCTTCGGCGCCTGGGGAACCGCAGCGGCGCTGTTGATCGCTGCCGCCGTGGCCGGATACCTGATCTGGTGGGACCTCAACCGGCGCGGCTGGGAGACCCTGTCAGGCGCGACGGCAACCTCCAGTTCGGCAGAGAAAGCCCACGCCACAACCGTGCAAAGCTGAGCGGGCCCGAATGCCTTTACCGATGCGCGCCGGAGTTCTGGCATGCCATGGCGCCGCAACTCCGGCGATACCGGGCTGCGTCTAAGCCTCACGTAGTATGAAGACGGAACTTCCCTTCGCTGTAACCCACCGCTCGGCTGCCCTATGAAAAGCGCCATCATCATCGGTGCCGGTCCAGCCGGCCTCACCGCCGCGCTCGAACTCCTGCGCCGTTCGGACGTGCGGCCCGTTGTGCTGGAAGCAACGAACCGCATTGGCGGCATCTCCTGCACGATCCGCCACAACGGCAACCGCATGGACATCGGCGGCCATCGGTTCTTCTCGAAATCGGACCGCGTGATGAACTGGTGGACGGAACTGATGCCCATCGCCTCTACCGAAAACGGCTCAGGGCTGCACGCAATCCATTACCAGAATAAGGAGCGCCTCGTCTCCGCCGGGCCCACATCGGATGACCCCGATCTGGTGATGCTGGTTCGGCCGCGCAAGAGCCGCATCTACTTCCTGCGCAGCTTTTTCGACTACCCGCTTGCACTGAATGGCCAGACGATTCGTCAGCTTGGCTTCCGGCGTATGTTCAGGATCGGCCTGGGCTACGTGCGCGCGCGGCTGTTCCCGCGCAAGAACGAGAAGACCCTTGAAGATTTCCTGATCAACCGCTTTGGGACGGAGCTGTACCTGACCTTCTTCAAGTCCTATACGGAGAAAGTATGGGGCGTTCCCTGCAGCCAGATCAGCGCCGAGTGGGGTGCGCAGCGCATCAAGGGACTTTCTCTGCGTACCGCCGTCGCTCATTTCCTGAAGAAGACCTTCAGCCGGAAGAAGTCCGCCGGCATCGCCCAGAAAGGCACCGAGACTTCCCTCATCGAGCGGTTTCTTTATCCCAAGTTCGGCCCGGGCCAACTGTGGGAACATGTCGCCGACCTGGTTACAAAAATGGGCGGAGAAGTTCGCCTCGGCTGGCGCGTCAACCGCCTCCACGTGGAAGGCAACCGCATCGTCTCGGTCCATGCGACGGATACCCACGGTGCAACGCATACCTTCCCCGCTGACTACGTCTTCTCCACCATGCCGGTCCGGGAGCTGATTCATTCTCTCGACGTTCAGGTTCCGCGAGAAATTCGCGAGATCGCCGACGGCCTTGTGTACCGCGATTTCATCACGGTTGGCCTTCTCGTCGATCGTCTCAGCGTTACAGAGCCGGATGGATCGCCGCTCAAAGATACCTGGATCTATATTCAGGAGCCCGACGTCCTCGTCGGCCGACTCCAGATCTTCAACAACTGGAGCCCGTACATGGTCTCCGATCCGTCGAAAGTCTGGATCG
>DASSKX010000129.1:0-7456 GCA_035689925.1 Acidobacteriaceae bacterium | reverse complement strand
GAACAGAGTGTCATCGTGCTGACCCGCCAGGGCGTGCAAAATGGCCCGCTTCGGTTCGGCGACGAGTTTGCCCGCCACAAAGTCCTGGACCTGATCGGCGACCTTGCGCTCGCCGGACACCACATCCTCGGCCATGTGGTCGCGGAACGCGCCGGGCACGCGATGCACACCGCGCTGGTCTCGCGCCTGCTGCGCGACCGGTCTGCATGGCAATTGGTCACGCTGAACAGCGAGCGTCCGGCGACCAAGGCAGCTCCGGCCTTGGCGGGGACCCGCCTGGTAACGGCTTAGTTACCTTGGAAGGGTACTGTGTCTGGCCCATTACCGGCCTGTAATAGCTTTTAAATTCAATCACTTAAAGGATTGTGTGCCCCTATAGTCCAGTCCGCAGCTATGGGGCAGGCTCACCTGTCTGGCTGAACCGGATGCCGCCCAGCATCGTTCCCGACGCCAGTACGTCCCGCAGCCGTTCAGGATTGTTGCCGCTGCCCCGCGCCGCTTGCCCCAGAATCTGCAGCGCCTCGGCAGGTCCGGTGCTCGCCGGAAGCCGAAAGATCCAGGGCACGTTCGTCGACGTCAGCGCGCGATCGTCCGACAACGCGACCACCGGCACGAATACCTTGAGCGAAAGCTGCTCCGCCAGGTGAGCGGCATCCCGATCGAGCGCCAGGATCGCCAGCGGATGTTCCTCCTCAACGGCGTGAACGAGCTGCGTCGTTGCCGCGCCCCAGTTCTGACCGCTATTGACGGGAAGCAGCTTCCAGCCGCTGGACTTCAGGGGCCTGCTGCGTGCCAGGTCTTCGGCGCCCGGACCAAAGAGGACGACCTTCGCGTTAGGCAGGTCGGCGTCGTGCGGACCGTGGTAATTCACCCCCTCTTCGCCGACCCAAGCGTAGGGCGCACTTGTGCCGGATGAGCCGCCCGCTGGCGCAGATACCGAAGCCGGTGCTTCGACCTGCTGCTGTGCCGGAGGGGTACGATCCATCGGGGCGAGACGGTAGGTGATCGCGCCTTCGTGCACCGTGCCCAAATACATCGGGCTGACGTTCTTATTAATGGGGTCGAACACCATGTGCCCGGTGACCCCGTCGTACTGGTAGACCTGATCGAGCGCGTCCTGAATGCGCGCCCGGTTCAGACCGGCGCGGCAGATGGACTCGAGCAGCACGTTCATGGCGTCATAGGCCAGCGCGGCGAACTGCTCCGGCTTCTCCTGGAACCGCGCTCCATAGCGGTGTTGGAAGCCGATCCACTTCGGATCGTTCCGCGTCGGATCATAGGGAAACACCGCTTCGAATCCATCAGCCGCCGGTCCGGCGAGCTTCACCAGATCCTCCCCCAGCGTGCGATAACTGCCGAAGACGCGCTGCTTCATCCCGAGTTCCTTCATCTGCAGCAGGATCTGCGCGGCGGGTTCTTCATCGGTCCAGAGCACGATCGCATCGGCGCGCGAGTCGCGAATAACGCGTAGCTGGTGACGGAAATCCGTATCGCCGGGCAGAAACTTCTGCTCGATCACCACGGGATGACCGAGTCGCCGCGCCGCATCGCGAAACTTAATGACCCCGAAGCGGCCGTAGCGGTTGTTGACGCGCAGCAGCGCCACGCGTTTCAGCCCCACTTCCGTAAAGATGTGCCGAGCCAGCGTATAGCTCTGCACGCGGTCATCCTGCAGATCGGTGAAGTACCAGGGAATGTAAGTCTCCGGGATTGTCGGATCCGTTGAGGCGGAGTTGACGATCGGAATCTCGGCGCGCAACGCCACCCGCAGGATGATGTGCGTCGACTCGGAGCTGATCGATCCGAAAATAGCCCAGTCCTGATCGTCATAGGCCATCTTCACCGCTTCGTCCGAGGTCGAGCCCCAGATCGATGACGCGGTTGGGCGCTCGGCTCCGTACTCGGCCCCGCGCTGCCAGTTGTTGTAATCGTCGTGGATCATCAGGCGAAACGGTTTGCCGCCATATCCGCCGCGCGCATTCGCTTCTTCGATGGCCAGCTGCGCGCCATGCAGCATGCGCAGGCCGAAGACCTGGTCAGCCTGCTTTTCGACGGGACCAAGGAAGCCGATGCGGACTTCCTGGATGTTCGTCGGTTCGGGAATGTCCCGCGCCGCGCCGGAGTAGAGGTTCGGCCGCGTGTAGTTGACGTCGTACGGGCGCGAGAACTTCCCATAGGGTTTGAGGTCCTCGGGCGTCCCGGCATACGGCGCGACGGTGCGGTCCGGCGGTGCTCCGGGAGGATGCGCTCCGCAGGCGCAGCCCGGCCCGGGCGCGGCCGATCCTGGTCCCGCAGTCTGGGCAGCAAGCGTCAGCGACAGGCCAGCCGCCAGCACTGCCGCCGTCATTCCCCTCCGGGCGCGCACGGCTCAGCTCTCCTGCTTCGGCGTACGGAACATGGCGATGGCTTCGATCTCCACCAGCAGCTCAGGACGGCAGAGCTTCGCCTGAATGCCCGTCGAGGCCGGCAGCGGATCGAGTCCCTGCTCATGGAAAAACGCGGTCCGCTCCTCGTTGAACGCCTCGTAGTCACGGTCGATGTCCCGCAGATAGCAGGTGGTGCGGACAATGTCGTGCCATGTCGCGCCTTCGCTGGCCAGCAGCGCGGTGATGTTCTCGAAGGTGCGGCGCAACTGCGCGCGAAAGTCGCCGATGTGGATGCTGCGGCCGTGCTCGTCGATGCTGGCTGTCCCCGAGATGAGCAGAATGGTGAGGCCGTTCAGGTCGATCCGCATGCCCCGCGAAAATGAGCTGGGCTTGGCATAGGCGTATGCCTCGTTGAGAACCGCGTGGTTGGTCATGGCGCGCTTTTCGATGGGGAGATGGCCGAGTTCGGCGAGCAGTGAACCGATCGTTGTCATAAAAGGAAGACTCCTTCGCAGCCTGTGGCTGTTAGCGTTGATAAACTCCGTGACTTAAACCCTTGGCGGTAGCGACCCAGATATCCGAGCCCTGGAAGTCGATGCCGAGAACATAATTGTGCGCGGGCGCCGTCCCGACGGGGATCTCCGTAACGCGTCCCGCTGCATCGCGCACCGTCATCTCCGGCTGACCGGTGGTCAGCGAAGGCCGGTACACGGCCCAGTTGACGCCGTCGTAGTAAGCGAGCCCTTTGTCCGTGCCGAACCAGGCGCGATTCCGATCGATGCCTTTGACCGTATTGGTGAAGTTGCTGGGCAGGCCGCTGTCTTTGGTCAGGAAATTGTGCCAGTAGCGCCCGTCGTAGTGGCTGTCGCCGAAGTACGTGGCCGCCCACACCACCCCGTCGACATAGCTGACCGACGTGACGATCTCGTGGATCAGGCCCTGGTCTTTCAGCAGCACCATCTCGTTTTCGCCGTCGGGATCTTCATACATGTCCCACACGTTGGTGTTCTGCTTCAGTTCCAGCAATCCGCTGCCCCACACGGCGTAATAGACCTTGTCCGCTGCAGCGGAGACGCCATACACCCAGATCTCTCGCATGGGCGTATTGCGCTCGTTGTAGAGCGACCACTGATTCGTGCGCGTGTTCAGCCGGCACGCACCGGCCGCCGTGGCTACCCACACGTTGTTGCCTTCGACCGAGACGCCGTAGACCACATCGTTGCTGAGCCCGGAGTTGAGTTGCGTGAAGGTGTCGATGCGTCCGGCGGAGATGCGGCTCAGTCCACCCATGGTCCCGGCCCACACGTCGCCACTGCGCTTGTCGAGTGCCAGCGACAGGACGGCGCGATGCGCGAGTCCGTCGGCCGTCGTATACGTCTTCCACCGGGCATGCTCGAGCACGGCGAGTCCGTTATTCGTACCGGCCCAGATGCGGTCGCCATCCACGAGGACTGTGAAGACATGATCGTCAGGCAGGCCGTTCGCCGTGGTGTAGTTCTCGAAGCGGAAGCGCGGCATCGCGGGCGCGCCGGCGACGCTCGACTTTGCCTTCAACGCGCGTGCTGGATGCGCGGGAGCCTGAGCGGGCAGGGCGGTCGTCGCCGCGAGCAGGAGCGTGAAGATGGCCTGGTTTCTCATCGCGTCCTCAGATACTCGATCAGGTCGTTCAGTTCGTCCTTCGTCAGATCGTTGGTGCGTCCGTGCTGGTCATGCGGGTTGTAGACCGTCCAGATCTCCTCCAGTGACTGCGCCGATCCGTCATGCAGGTACGGCGCGGTCAGAGCGATGTTCATCAACTGGGGCGTGTCGATCTGGCCGTTGTTGTCGGTGGACCTGCGCGTGCCGACATCGAATGATTTTTGACTGGTGCCCTTCGGCCCGCTGTGACAGAACACACACTGATTGCCCTCAGGGATTGGTTGCCCCAGTTTGTCGACTGCGCGATAGAAGATCTCGCGCCCTCGGTCCTGCGCCGGCGTCAGCGAGCCGTCCGCGGCGCGAAAGCGGTTCGGACGGAGCGGCAGATGGCGGATGTACAGGGTGAGGTCGGCGAGCGTGAGCGGGTCATACTGCTGCGAGCGCCAGAAGTACATCTCTGTGCGCGGCCCGCATTCGACGGGGATGCTCGGATTCCCGCCATTCCACTTGAAAGGCTCTGTGCCGCGCAGGTCCTCGAGCAATCGGTTATCGACGATGTCTTTACCGAAGCCGTCCGGCTCAAGGTCCCACTGGAGGCCGTCGAACGTCGAATCGATGTGGCAGTTCGCGCAGCCAAATTGACCCTGAAACGAATACTGCGCCGTGTAGAAGGTCTGTTCGCCCCGGCGCAGTGCGGATACTTTTTGTGGCGTACGCAGGCGAAATGTGCGCACGACGCGATTCGTCCGCGTGTCGACGATGCTGATCGTGTCGTCGAGCCGATTCGCAACGAACAGGCGCGATCCATCGCGGTTGAGCGTAACCCCGCGAGGATTTTTGCCCACCGGAACCCGCGCAACAACATAATGAGCGCTGGCCGAGAGGTCTTCCGCGAACGGCTCGGGATGCGCGTGAATGAACGCGAGCAGGTGACGCGTGTCGAGGATGCTGACGACGTTCGAGCCGCCATGGCTGACGTAGATCCGCGACTTGTCCGGCGCGATGGCAAGGCCGAACGGGCGCGCGAAGTAACGGTCCAGCTCGTCCAGCGGAACTTCGACCGGTCGACCGACATCCGCGCCGAAGAACGTCAGCGTGTCAACAAAACCCCATCCGTGCTCGACGTGTGCGAGCGGGACGAGGTTCTTCGGATGCAGTTCCGCCGCGACGCCGAGCCGCCCGTCGCGGGAGAGCGCGACGTGGAAGACTCCGGCGATTTCCGGCAGAGGGACGCGCTCGACGATCCGGGCACGCGCCGCATCGATTACGGTGATCTCGGATTTAGGCGCCGTGCGGTGCGGGCCAGGATTCGGATAGATGTGCGTCGCGTATATGCGGTTGCGATCTGCGGATGCGGTGAGGTAACTGGCGCCACGCCCGGCGGCAAGGGCATCGCGCTGTTCCCCCGTTGTGGCGTCGAGTACGCTGATGTCGTTGCCGATGCGATTGGCGATGAAGAGTGTCTTGCCGCTGCGATCGCTCGCGATGCCGGAGGGTTCGTAGCCCGTGTTCCAGGTCGCGACGACGGTGTTTGTCTTCACGTCAATGACACTGACCGTGTCGTCCCAGGAGTTGACAACATACAGCCGCGAGGAATCGGGCGAGAAAACAAACCCGCGCGGTTGATGGCCAACAGGGATGGCGTGCAGTTCCCGTCCGGAGACAACATCGAGAACGCGCACCTCGTCCGTCCCGGAGCAGAGCACGTACAGGCGCGACTCATCGGACGAAAGCAGCAGTTCAAGCGGCGAAGCGTAGCTTTCTTCCGGCGTTTGCCACGGCTCAGCAGCCACAGTCCCGGCGCCGGATTGCAGCAGCGCAACCAGGCACACGGCCGCAGCGCAGAGGCAAAGCACGCCTGCGACTCTGCGCCTCCCTGCTCCCGCGATGGCGCCGCGGCAGTTCACTTCGGCTCCTCAATCGTGAGCACGCGGTCCGCCGCTTGATCCGTAAGCGTCTGCTCGCGCCCGCTCGGCCAGTGAACGACGATCTTGTCCACTCTTGCGGTGGCGCCCAGGCCGAAGTGCAGCCGCGCGTCATCCTGGGAGAGATATCCGGAAGAGGCGACGCGCTCGGCGATTTGTTTACGCCCTCCGCTCCAGACTTCCACCCGCGCTCCGATGCCGTCGCGATTGCTCCCGGATTTGCTGCTGGTGGTGCGCGCTCCAACGAGGCGCACACCGATCCAGTGCCCGCCGCCCGTAGAGGTGTTATGCAGCAGCGTCGCCGGCGCGCCGAGGTTCACGAGGAACGCATCGACCTTACCGTCGTTGTCGTAGTCGGCGAAGCAGGCCCCCCGCGCCACCGTGCGTGCATTGATCGCCTCTCCGGCATCCCGCGAAACATCGGTGAACTGCCCCTGGCCGACGCCGCGGAAAATCGAGTGCTCCTGCGGGATGAGGTGAATCAATCCACCGTGGAAGACCATGAGGTCCAGCAGGCCGTCGTTGTCGAGGTCGTAGACGCCGGTACCCCAGCTGACGTATTGCGCGTTCGCCTGCGAAAGTCCCGAGACGATGCCGATGTCGTCGAAGGCGCGCTTGCCGTTGTTCTTCATCAGCCGGTTGTAATGCGCGTCGCTCACCCAGAGGTCGAGCATGCCGCTGCCGCTGATGTCCGCGAACACCGGCCCCATCGACGATGTCGCCTCCCCATCCTGTCCGTAAGCAACACCGGCGTCACTCGCAATCTCCTCGAAAGTGCCGTCGTGCTTATTGCGGAAAAGGAAGTTCTCGGTCTTGTCGTTGGCCACGTAGATGTCGGGCCAGCCGTCGCCATCGAAGTCCGCAGCGGTAACCCCCATCGTGCGGCCGATGAACGCGCTAATCCCGGATTTCTCCGTCACATCGGTGAAGGTGCCGTCGCAGTTGTTGTGGAAGAGGCGGTTGGTCTCGCCTTCATAGTCAAGCGGACCAGGATAGTTGTCGGCGGCGTAGTAGTTGCGGTACTTCGGATCGAACTTGACGTAGCGGCCCACGAAGAGGTCGACGCAGCCGTCGCGATCATAATCAAGCCATGTCGAGCTGATCGACCAGCCATCCACCTTGATCCCGGCCTTCTGCGTCACGTCGCTGAAGGTGCCGTCGCCGTTGTTGTGGTAGAGGATGGCGCGGCCGTATCCCGTAACGAGCAGGTCTTCGTAGCCATCGTTGTCGTAATCGGCGGCGGCAACCGCGGTGCCGTACAGATCGGGGCTGAGGCCGGCCTTCTCCGTCACGTCCGTGAAGGTGCCGTTACCGTTATTCCGGTAGAGATGGTTGTGCGGCGCAGGATTCGGCGCGGTCTGCAGCGGGCTCGGCGTCAGCGATGCGGGCAGCGTCGTTCCGTTCACAACATACAGGTCAGGCAGGCCGTCGTTGTTCGCATCGAACCAAACGCAGCCTGAACCCGTGCCCTCCAGCAACGAACTCAGCTTCGCGGAACCGAAGCTGTGGCCGAAGTCGATGCCGGCC